>NZ_JBIAQI010000004.1:0-20093 GCF_042888905.1 Streptosporangium sp. NPDC002721 | reverse complement strand
GGGGCCGGGGGGGGGGGGGCGCCGGGGCGGGGCCCCCCCCCCCCCCCCCCCCCCCCCCCCCCGGGCGCCCGGCGGGGCCCCCCCCCCCCCCCCCCGCCCGGGCCATGCGACCGGGCCATGTGATCGAGACGGGTGGCCGCCGGAGATCGCACGCACCGGTCTCCCGGCTCTCGACGGGAACGTCATGACCACTACGTACAGGAGGCAAGCGTGAGGCTTCTCCTCACTTCCGCCGGCGTCAAGAACCCGAGCATCCACAGGGCTCTGGTCGACCTGCTGGGCAAACCGATCGCCGACTCCAACGCCCTGTGCATCCCCACCGCGGGGTACGGGCATCCCCAGGCCAGTCCTGACAGGGTGTGGCGCTTCATCAGCGGCCGGTCCCCCCTGCCCATGTGCGAGCTGGGCTGGAAGTCCCTGGGAGTGCTGGAGCTCACCGCGCTGCCCGGCATCGACGAAGAACGCTGGGTCTCCTGGGTCCGGGAGACGGACGTCCTGCTGGTGAACGGCGGCGACGCCCTGTACCTGTGCCACTGGATGCGGCAGTCGGGACTGGCGGAGCTCCTGCCGTCACTGCACGAGACGGTCTGGGTGGGGCTGAGCGCCGGGAGCATGGTGATGACCCCCCGTATCGGGGAGGACTTCGTCGGCTGGAAACCGCACACCGGCGACGACAGCACGCTGGGCGTCGTCGACTTCTCGATCTTCCCGCACCTGGACCACGAGCTCCTGCCGGAGAACACCATGGCCGACGCGGAAAGATGGGCGGCCGGAATCCCGGGCCCGGCGTACGCGATCGACGACGAGACCGCCATCAGAGTGGCCGACGGCACCGCCGACGTCGTCTCCGAAGGGCACTGGAAGCTGTTCTCCTGATACCGGCGGGCCCGGCCGGGTCGCCCGCGACTCCGGCCTCGACGACCGGGACCGGGACGTCCTCCCTGACACCGTCCCGCCGAACGACATCGCCGCGGACCGGGCCGGAACGCCCGGACTCCCTCCGAAGGACCACGGCAACCGGCCCACGACCGCCCCGGCCCGCCCGGCCCCCACCGATCCGCCGGCGCTCCACGACGCGAAGCTACCGCCTCAACGGACTACCCGGCATCTGCCCACGGTCGGACACGCGCATCCGTCCGGGGTCTCATCGCCTGCTCGTACCCGCCTGCCAAGATGCGACCCGGGCCAGACGCGCGCTCCCCGCCTCGACCCTCACCATTTCGGTGTGCCCCGGCGTACCGGTCCGGGCACACCGACACGGACGAGACGGGCGGCAATCCATGAGCATTGACCTTCGCGGGAACGTCACGCGATGGCGCCGGACAGGCGCGGACCGGCGGGCCGCCAACGCCGCGGCCAACCTGGATCTGCGGTCCCCGTTTCCCGGCCGATGGGTAAGCATCATCTCGCTGATCGGCGGCCCCACCCTGATCATGGCCGGGACCCTCCTGCGCTCCCCGTTCTACTACTTCGTCCCTTACCAGCTCACCGCCTACACCCAGCATCCCGCCCTCATCACCGCCGCCTACGCCTGCTTCGCCGGCGGGTTCGTGCTGCTGTGGCCAGCGGTCATGACGCTGGCACAGAGGATCGCCGCCACCAGCCCGCTGTGGGGAATCTGGGGCGGCTGCCTGGTGATCGTCGGCCTGTTCACCCGGACCTTCCAGTTCGGCACCGATCACCTGGCCTTCCACCTGACCGACACCCTCGGCCTGCGGACCATGCTCACCGGCATCGACGGCTACTACCTGGCATGGCGGGACACGGTCTGGCACCCCTTCAGGTCCATGTCCGGGCCGGCCTTCTTCGGGTGGGTCGTGCTGGCCGTCGGCGCCTACCGCTCCGGCGCCCTGGGGCTGGGCCGTTCGATCGCGCTCGGCCTGATGTCGGCGCTCGCGCTGGGGACGCTCAAGGGCACCGAACCGCAGTCCTTCATCGCCGTGGGCGGCCTCTGCGTCGCCTTCATCCCCCTGGGCATCTCGCTGCTGCGCGGCGGCCCCCCGCCGACCAGGCGCGCCATGATCTGGGTCGCCGTCCTCATCGGCGTGCATGTCCTCATGTCGGCCTTCGGCCCGAGAGGGTGACGATCCGGCCCGGTGACAGGGGCGATGAACGTGCGGAGACGCGCCCTCGTCCGGAGAAGGGCGGAACGGTCACCGGCGGCCGTCCGAGCCGGTGACGAGCCCGCCCTCGTAGGCGGCGATGACGAGCTGGGCCCGGTCCCGGGCCCCCAGTTTGGCCAGGAGACGGCCGATGTGGGTCTTGACCGTGCCGACGGTGAGGTGCAGGTGCTCGGCGATCTCGGCGTTGGACAGTCCCCTGCCGACGAGGGTGAGCACCTCGCGCTCGCGCGGGGTGACGTCATCGAGACCCCGCACCGCCTGGGCCGGACGAGAGCCCTCCAGGAAATCGGTGATGAGCCGGCGGGTGACGGTGGGCGCGAGCAGCGCCTCACCGGAGGCGACGACCCGGATGGCGGCCAGCAACTCGGCCGCCATGGCGCTCTTGAGCAGGAAGCCGCTCGCACCCGCCCGCAGCGACGCGTACACGTATTCGTCCAGATCGAACGTGGTGAGGATCAGCACGCGCACGCCGGCGCAGGCGGGGTCGGCGCAGATGCGCCGGGTCGCCTCGATGCCGTCCATGTCCGGCATCCGTACGTCCATAAGGACGACGTCCGGCCGGTGTCGGCGGGCCAGGAGCACGGCCTCGGCGCCGGTGCCCGCCTCGCCCACGACGGCCAGCCCCGGCGTCGCGTCGATGAGGACCTTGAGGCTGTCGCGGATCAGGACCTGGTTCTCGGCGAGCAGGACCCGGACGGGCGGGGGCGAGTCGTACGCCGCGTCGCCGATGTTCGTGTCGTCAGTGCTCATGCCGTCGGTACTCATGTCGTCAGGGCTCATGTCGTTCGGTGTTCATGCCATTCAGTGCTCATGCCGTCGGTGCTCATGCCGTCGGTGCTCATGTCGTTCGGTACTCATGCCGCGGTGCCGTCCGGGTCGTAGGGCAGCCGGGCCGCCACGCGAAAGCCTCCTTCCGGCCGGGGGCCCGCGTCGAACGCGCCCCCGTACATCTTGGTCCGTTCCCGCATGCCGACCAGGCCGTGTCCGCCGTGTCCGCCGTGACCAGGGCGCGGCGGGCGGCCGTGGCGGGGGCCGTCGTCGACGACCTCGATCACGGCCTCCCGGCCGTCGACGTCCACGGTGACCACGCAGCGGGTCGGCCCCACGTGGGTGACGACGTTGGTCAGGGCCTGCTGCACGATCCGGTACACCGACATCGCGACCGCCGCGGGCGGGGCGGCCTCCTCACGGACGGTCAGCTCCACCTCGACCCCGGCCGAACGGGCGTGGGCGGCCAGCTCGGGCAGGTCCGCCATGCCGGGCGCGGGCACGGGGTCCTGCCGGGGATCACCGTCGGAGCGCAGCAGGTCGAGCACCCGGTGGATCTCGGCGAGCGTGCTGCGGCTGGTCTGCTCGATGACGGCCAGCGCGGCGCGGGCCTCCTGCGGGCGGGCCTCGGCGACGTGGTTGGCGACGGTGGCCTTGACGGCGATCAGGCTCATGCTGTGGCCGATGACGTCGTGCAGTTCGCGGGCGATGCGCCTGCGCTCGTCGGTCACCGCGGCGTCGGCGAGGTGGCGGACGAGGCGGGCGGTCGTGTCCCGCTTCCAGCGCACGACCGTTCCGACGGCCCACGCGACGGTCAGGAACACGCCGATCGTGCCGATCTCGATCGGCCAGGCCGCCGGCATCTCGCTGGGCGCCGCCGCGGGCGCGAGACCGGGGAACACCTGCGCGTAGAAGATCAGGATCGCGGTCACCGCGGCGGACAGGCAGACCGCCAGGCCCGCCGCCGACCAGGCGATCGTGGTGGTGGCGGCCACCAGGTACAGCACGAGCACGGTCGGCACGAACGTCAGCCAGATCGCGCCCGCCGCGACGGCGCCGGCCACGGTCACCCCCGTGCCCGTGGCGCACGCGACAGCGAGCACGACCCGCGGCCGGCGCCGCCGGACGGCGATCGGAAGGCTCAGGACCGCCGCCACCAGCCAGGCCGCCCACGCGGGCCACGGTGACGACCGCCCCGGTGGATCGACGATGGCGTAACTGATGAGCAGCGCCACGGCGACCGCCACCGCCGCGTCGACGACGTCCCTCCCGCCGCGCCGCCATCCAGCCCGTTCCATGCTGGGACAGTATCGCCTCACCGGATCGTGCGGCATCCGCCCGCCATCGGCCATCCGCACCCGCCCGCGCGTCCCTCCAGGGCGCCGGACATCTCGGCCGCGGCGTGTGCGCTTCGCCCATAGTGCTTGCGATTCACCATCACCGGGTACTACCGTCTCGGCGAGCGGTTGCAAACCACAAGCGGAAGGGGCCACCCGTGCTGAGGCAGGTAGCGGAGGGTGTGCTGGTCCACGAGAGCGAGTTCTGCCAGAGCAACGCCGTCGTCGTGCACGGCCGGGCCGGCGTGTTGCTCGTCGACCCCGGGGTGGAGGACGACGAGATGGCCTGCCTCGCGAACGACCTGTCCGATTCGGGCCAGACCGTCGCGGCGGGCTTCTCGACGCATCCGGATTGGGACCACCTGCTCTGGCACCCCCGGTTCGGCGCGGCCCCTCGCTACGGCACGGCCCGCTGCGCGGCCACCGTCCGGGATCAGCTGTCCGACCCGGGCGCGAAGGACGAGATCGCCGCCCACCTGCTTGAAACGGAGGTCGCCGGACGGGTCCCGCTGGACCTGTTCGGCCTCCTCACCGCCCTGCCCGCCGAGACGGCGCGGATTCCGTGGAACGGCCCTCAGGTCCGGATCATCGAGCACCAGGCGCACGCACCGGGCCACGCGGCGCTGTTCGTCGAGGAACGCGGGGTTCTCGTCGCCGGCGACATGCTCTCCGACGTCCTGGTCCCGATGCTCGACCTGAACGGCACCGCCGACCCGGTCGAGGACTACCTCGCGGCGCTGCGGCTGCTGGAGGGCGTGGCGGGCGACGTCGAGGTCGTCGTCCCCGGCCACGGGTCGGTCGGCGGAGCCGATCAGGCGCACGCACGGATCGAGCGGGACCGGGCGTACGTGCTCGCCTTGCGTGAGGGCGACGTTCCCGACGACCCGCGGATCGGCCCGTCGGCCAAGCCCGGCTGGGAGTGGGTGAACGATGTGCACGACGGGCAGGCCCGGCGCCTCGCCCGGAGAAGCGAGCGCGACGGGACGCCAGAGCGAAGGACCTGACGACGTCCACCGCCGGCCGTCAGCCGGTGCGGGTGCTCGTCACGACGAGGGCCCTCACCTCCGATCACCGGTCATGACCCCACATCGCCGGACAGGAGGCCGGTCCCCGAGCGATCGCCGGGCAGGAGGCCGGTCCCCGGGCGGCGGAGAAAGACGGTCGCGGTGCCCGTCGGCGGGATACACGGGACTTCTGCGTTCATCGGTGACTTCCCAGGAGCAAACAGCACACCACGCCCATTGTTCTCAGCGTTTCGCGGCACCGACAGTGACGCAGCGTCATACGTTCGCCGAAGAAATGTCATGACGAGGTCGTGACGTGGTCGCACTGCCCGCCGCGCGCGGCGGCTGCTGGAATCGACGCCATGTCCTCCACACCGGTCATCGACGTCGAACGTCTGAACCTCACCTACGGCGACTTTCACGCCGTGAAAGACCTGTCCTTCCAGGTGGAGCGCGGGGAGCTCTACGCGCTGCTCGGCACGAACGGGGCGGGCAAGACCTCGACCCTGGAGATCATCGAAGGCCACCGCACCGCCACCTCGGGCACCGTGCGGGTCTTCGGGAAGAGCCCCCGTGACCGGCGCGCCGTGCGGCCCAGGATGGGCATCATGCTGCAGGAGAGCGGATTCTCCCCCGACCTGACGGTCAGGGAGTCGGTCCGGCTGATCGGGAAACTCACCCGGCGCACCGACCAGGTCGAACGCGTGCTCGCCATCGTCGACCTCACCCGCAAGGCCACCACCAAGGTCTCCCAGCTCTCCGGCGGCGAGAAACGGCGCCTGGACTTCGCCACCGCCGTGTACGGAACACCTGAACTGATCTTCCTGGACGAGCCCACCACCGGCCTGGACATCCAGTCCCGGGACGATCTGTGGGACGCCGTCGACCGGCTGCGCGAGAACGGCTCCACCGTCGTCCTCACCACGCACTATTTGGAGGAGGCGCAGCAGCGCGCCGACCGCATCGGCCTCATGCACAGGGGCACCTTCCACCGCCAGGGAACCGTCTCGGAACTGACGCGAACCCTGCCGGCCGCCATCCGCTTCTCGCTCGCCACACCCGCGTCCGCCCTCGCGCCGCCGACGCGGGACGCCGACGGGCGAGCCGGCGGTGCGGCCGGGGCCCGCCCCGCCCCCGTACCCGCCCTCGCGCTGCCGCTGCAGGCCACCCGCGAAAGCGACGGCAAGTTCCTCATCGAGACCTTCAGCCTGCAAAAAGACCTGCACACCCTGCTGCGCTGGGCGCAGGAGCACGCGGTGGAGCTGCGAGACCTCCAGGCCGGGCCGACCCGGCTCGACGACGTCTTCCGCGCCCTCGACAACGACTAGACCACCCCGCGCCCCTCTCCCTTAACGAAAAGGACCTTCGTCATGCTCTCGATCGCTCTCAGTGAGCTGGTCCAGATCTTCCGCAACCGGCTGATCCTCGTCACCAGTCTCATCGTGCCCGTGGCGGTCAGCGCGCTCTTCATCCGCCAGCACGAGGCCTTCGCGGCCCTGGGCAGCCTCGGATACATCGCGGCGGTGGTCATGTTCACCGTCGGGGCGTTCGGGCTCTACACCACCGTGGTCACCACCTTGGCCTCACGCCGGCAGAACCTCTTCCTCAAGCGGCTGCGCTCCACCGCGGCGAGCGACACCGACATCATCTGCGGGCTGCTCCTGCCGATCACCGTCATCTCGCTGGTCCAGGTGACCATGATCATGACCGTGCTGGCCGCGGTCGCAGGCGGGCCGGACAACCTCCCGCTCCTGGCGGCGGCCGTCATCTCAATGGTGATCATGATGCTCGGCCTGGGACTGGCCACCGCGGGGGTGACGAACTCCCCCGAGCACGCCCAGGTGACCACGCTGCCCGTCAGCCTCGCCACCATCGCGGTGGCCAGCTGGGTGGGGATCACCGGCACCGAGGAGCTCACCCTGCTCAAGCGGCTGCTTCCCGGCGGCTCGGCCACCGAATTGGTCCTCAACGCCTGGAACGGCGGCGCCCCCCTCTCCGACTCCCTTCTCCTGCTGGCGCCCACACTGAGCTGGGTCGTCGTCGCCGTCGCGCTGGCCTCCCGGATCTTCCGCTGGGAACCACGCCGATGACGGCGATCGACGCGGCCACCCCACGGACACGGATGACGCCCATCGAGACCGAAACGCCCGTCGAAACCGTAGAACAAGGAGTTCACCACCATGTCGACTGACCATGCCGGCCACCCGCGGCGGCCGGACCCGGCCGGCACCACCTCCCCGGCGCGGCCGGGCTGGCCCGAGATCGTGGTCGGCCTGCTCGCGATGGCGGCCGCCACGGCCGTGATCCCGTTCTTCGGCCCGCTGGGCCTGGAGTCGGACGCGGTGGTGTACGGGCTGCTCCTGGCCGCCTGGTCGGGCCTCGTCGGCCTCGTCGGTTTCGCCGCGGCCGCGCTGATCCGCATCCGCTCCTGGGGCGCCTTCAGCGTGCGCCGCACCACCTGGCGCTGGATGGGCATCGGCGCCGCCGCGGGCGTGGTCGCGATCGTGCTCAAGGGCGTGGTGAACTACGCCGTCATCGCCCTGACCGGGTTCGACGCCGACCCCCAGAGCCCGTACTACGACGCGGCCGGCGGCGGCGTACTGCCCCTGATCCTGACCTTCGCCTTCCTTGCCGTCCTCACCCCCATCGGCGAGGAGTTCCTCTACCGCGGCGTCATCACCAACGCCCTGCTGCGCTACGGGCCCGTCGTCGGCGTCCTGTCCAGCTCACTGATCTTCGCCCTCCTCCACGGCATCAACATCGTCCTGCCCTCGGCGCTCGTGGTGGGCGTCATCGCCGCCGAGGCGATGCGCCGCAGCGGGTCGATCTGGCCCGCGGTGGCCGTCCACGCCGTCAACAACATGGCCCTGCCGCTGCTCGTACTGATCACCGGAACCACCGGGCCCGGTTGATCACGCCACGCCGAATCCCATGGTCACGTGCCGCGGCGAACCTGATTCACGAAACCGGCACACCTCCGTCGAAAGGCGAAACCGATGACCCAGCAGCCCGAACACCCCTTCACCGGCTTCACCGGCGGCGAGGCCGAGACGCCCGGCGCGGCGAAACGGCTCGGGGCCCCGACCCTGGCGGAGGATCTCCTGCTCCTCCTGTTCCAGCCGAACTCCGGCCTCCAGGCGGGCACCGGGACCATCGCGGGTGAGAACACGCTCTTCTACACCCTCGCCGGAGCGGTGCTCGCGGACCTCGGGCTCGGCGGCCATGTGCGAACCGATTCCGGCCGGGTCGGGACGACACGGGTGGGGGCCGTCGAGGATCACCCGCCGTCGGACGTCATCCTCCGCTTCGCCTGGGACTACCTCTCCGAGAAGCCCCGAGGCGTCCAGACGGTGCTCGCGGCGATCGGGCCGAGACTACGTGGCCCGCTGCTCGACAGGCTCGTCGAACGCGGCGACATCCGCCGCGCGAGCCGCAGGACGCTCGGCCTGTTCGATGTGAAGGTCCTCGAGGACGGCGGAAACGGGCGCCGGTCCCGGCTCCTCGCGGACGTCCGCGACGTGCTCGTCGAGGGCGCGGAACCGCGGCCCCGTGTCGCCGCGCTCGCGGCACTGCTCTCGGCAAGCGGGACGCTTCCCCAGTTCCACCGCGAGATCCCCTGGACCTCTCCCGTGATCACCCGCGCCAAGGAACTCGAACAGGGCAACTGGGGAGCCGGAGCCGCCGCCGAAGCGGTCACGCGCACCGTCACCGCGACCATCGTCAACAGCGTCATCACGGCGACGGTACTCCCCCAGAACTGAGGAACGCCCCTCTTGCGGACTCGCCTCCCCCAACCGACCTGAACCTATCGGCCCCGTACACCATCTTGGCCACGCCCGCATCCAGTACGCGCCCTCAAGGAACGCCATGGCCGTCAATGACGTGACCGGATCAGGCACGGCGACTGGAAGCCGTACCTGGCGATGACCGCGCCGCGTCAGCGACCGGCTAGCCGGCGCTCCCCTGGAGGGACTGGGTCAGGTTGACCATGTTCCCGTCAGGGTCGTGGACGTGGGCCACGCGTTCTCCCCAGGACATGTCGGTCGACGGGCCGAGCACCCGTCCGCCCGCCGCCTCGACCCGGTCCAGCAGGCCGTCGACGTCGTCGACCTTCACGCTCAGCAGGATCCGCTGCGGCGCGGACAGGTCGGTCGCCGCCTCGTTGACCAGTCCGAGCTCCGAGTCTCCCAGCTTCAGTCTCACGAAGAAGGCGGGCCCGTCCTCCGGGAAGCGGCCCTCCTCCACCGCCCCGAGCAAACGCTCGTAGAAGGCCTGCAGTCGATCCAGGTCGGATGTGGTGATGATGGGCTGGACGGTCGTCATGTCCGCTCCTCCGGTTCGCTTGAGTCGCTGTCCACGGTGATACGTCGTGGCCTCACGAAACTCATCGGTGCGAAGGAAGCATTCGCGTCGGCTGTGACGAATCAACCGGGGCGCCGAAAAGCGGGATCAGCCGGTCGGTGTCCAGATACGTGGTGATGCCGCCGATCAGACCCCCGAACACGTCAAGGAGGACCAGCCCGAAGGGTGCGTGGACACCGTCGGGACCAGGTCTGGTCTGCCAGAACGCCGGTGAGCCGTTCGCCGCGGCCGGGACGAGGCGCGCGCCCGCGCAGGACGCTTCCGGGTCCAGCAACGCCCGCCTGATCTGGTCGCGGCCGCGAAGCCACCAGGTGAAAGGCGGCATCGACATCGTCGCGTCCTCGTGCAGCAGGGCGACGAGCGCGGCGATGTCATGGCGCTCGAACGCGGCGCAGTAGCGGGCGAGCAGTTCGCGCTGGGCGGGGTCGGACGGCCGGAACGGCTCGCCGGGCACGACGTCAACCGCTCTGATCGTCGACCTTGCCCGCTGCAACGCGCTGTTCACCGATGCGGCGGTGGTCTCCAGGAGGTTCGCGACCTCCTCGGTCTTCCAGCGCAACACGTCGCGCAGGATCAGCACCACCCTCTGCCGGGGCGGCAGGTGCTGCAGCGCGGCGACGAACGCCAGGCGGATCGTCTCACGCCGCACGGCCAGCTCCTCCGGATCGCCGTCCATCGGCAGCACGAGACCGTCCGGAACCGGATGGACCAGGCTCCGCTCCGACGCCGGCTCACCGATGCCCTGCCCGGCGTCCGCCGCCCGGCTGAGATCCATGGCCAGGGCCCGGCGTTGCGGGCTGCGCAGCATGTCGAGGCAGATGTTGGTGGCGATGCGGTAGAGCCACGTACGCAGTGACGCCCGCCGCTCGTCGTAGCGGTCGAACGACCGCCAGGCACGCAGCAGCGTTTCCTGCACCGCGTCCTCGGCCTCGAAGCCGGAGCCCAGCACCCGGTAGCAGTAGCCGGTCAATTCACCCCGGAACAGCTCCAGCCGGGAGCCTTCGCCGGTCAGGGTCTCCACCATCCCTCGACCATATGCGCCGCCACCGACACATCGAAGTCGCCCTCAGGACATGGCGGTGAACGTGGCCTCCGCCGAACTGACCGATGCTCTAGACGGCAACCCCACGCTATGCGAATATGTGTTCGATTGATGAAGATCGTCAACGGAGCGGGCCCCGTAGTCATGCCGGGGTGCTCGACTCTCCCCTCCCCCTCCAGAACGGAGCGCCTGTGCGCCCATCAACCTCTGCCCGTGCTCCCCTGTTCCGCCGATTAGTCGCCTGGGCCGGGCCCCTGCTCCTGACGGCGGCCCTGCTCGTCACCCAGGCGCCCACCGCCGCGGCCACCGCGGCCACCGCGACCGTCACCGACCTCGGCGTCGCCGGGACGGGCGGAGACGTGGTGGCGCGCAGCAGGAAGGTCTTCGTCGCCGCCGGCGACCAGATCGTGGTCACGTCCACCGACGGCAAGGTCATCGGCACGATCCCCGGCCTGTCCGGTGCCGTCGCCCTGGCCTCGCCGGAGAGCGGCGGGAAGGTGTACGCGGCGCTGCGCGACTCGCACGAAGTGATCGAGATCGACATCGCCACGCTCGCCATCACCAGGCGCGTCGACCTCACCGCGTACCCGTGCCCGTCGAGTCTGGCTCAGGAGTACGACCGGCTGTGGATCGGATTCGGCTGCGGCGAAGAGGGGCAGGGAGGGGTTCTCGGCCTCATCGCGTGGCCGGCCCCGCCCACCCCCGCCTTCCGGGTCGGACCGGCCACGACCCGGGCTCCGCTCGTCGCCGTCTCCGGGAACACGCTGGTGGCCGGGGAGCCGGGAGTCAGCCCCGCCACCGTCAAGGTGTACGACATCAGCACCATGCCTCCCACCTCGCGCGGCGAGATCCGCGGAGAGGCGAACGAGCTTCCGGCCCTGCGGGATCTCGCACTCGCCGAGCACGGATCGACGGCGCTGTCGGCGTCGGACGACACCCGCCGGTTCGACGCCTGGGACACGACGGCCCTGACTCGGGGCCGCGCCTACGACAGCAACGGATTCGGCGAGCACGGCGTCCCCACCGCTGTCGCGACCAACCCGGACCACAGCGCCTACGTCGTGGGCGGCTGGAACTCCCCCGCGGGCGACGCGGCGGAGCTCGTGGTGTACGACGCGACCACCTCGGAGGTCATCTACACCGCCGCCCACCAGGGGAAGGCGGTGGTGGCGGGCAGCATCGACTTCTACGGCACGGTCACCTTCGCGGTTCTGAAGGAGCCCGGCACCGGGCGGATGCACCTCTGGCGACTGCCGTCCTCGCCCTACCACTCCTCCACGCTGACCTTGACGGCCCCCTCCGAGGTGACCGCGCTCAAGCAGTGGACCTTCAGCGGACGGCTCACGCTGAGCAGCGGGCTGCCACCCGGCCCACAGACGCTCTCGCTGTACCGCTGGCTCCCCGACGACACCTCCAGGCCCTTCCAGGAGATCACCACGGCGGCGGACGGGACCTATGAATTCACCGACACCCCACCGTCCATAGGGGCGTTCAAGTACCGGGTGTACTGGCCGGGCAACTCGTGGTTCCGGGGTAGCGGCTCCTCGACAACCGTCACGGTGGCCTCATACGAGCCGACGCTCACCGTGACCGGACCGGCGACGGGCGACGTCGGCGAGCTGCTCGACTTCAACGGCACCTTCGGCGTCGAAGGCATCACCTTCCCGCAGACGGTCATCACCGTCTCACGCAGGGTCGTCGGCCCGGATGGCGCCGTCACCTCGAAGAGCCTGGTGAAGTTGATCCCCGCCGCCGACGGGTCGTTCGGCTTCTCCGATACGCCGACCACGGCCGGCGAACACACGTACACCGTCAGGTTGCTCGGCAACTCGACCGTCAGGTCAGCGAGCACCACCCACGTGGTCACCGTCCTCCAGCCGCCCGCGTAGCATCCCGAAGCTCGGGTGACGGCGACCCGGCTCGCCGTCACCCATGCTTTCCCACTCCAAGGGACCACAGATCACCGAGACGGCCATGGAGGTCCGCCTGAGCACCGGCGGAACGACACCGTCCGTCAACGAAGAGGTCTCCATGCCGGAGGCCGGACCCTTCCGGTGACCACCTCGGTTCAGACGAACATCCAGCGGTAGAGCAGTTGGTCGCGCTCCTTGGCGCGGCGGGCCAGCCCGACAAGATCCTTGACCAGGGACAGCAGATACTCCCCGTCGTCCGGGGAGTGGGGGAGAACTCCTCGATCTTCGCCCAGCGTTCCGCCACCGCGGGCAGGGACGAGTCGTCCGCGCCGGCGAGGATGTCGCGCGCGTTCACCGGCAACTCGTCGATGGCCGCCCCGCCCAGGTAGGGGGAGTCCTCGGGCAGGGCGTCCCACTCCTCGTCGGTCTGCGGGGCCGGATCGGGATACGAGGGGTACAGGGGCACCGTGTCGACCAGGCCGAGAAAGAAGTCGACACCACCGACGAACGCCACGAGCTGCCCCAGGATCACCCGAGGGTCGACCCATTTGGTCTCCACGGCGTCGAACCCGGCGACTCCGTACTCAGGATCGTCGATCACCCGGGAACGGTCCGGCTGGACGGTCGCCGCCGCACGATCCACGGCCCGGTAGTACTCACAGAAGACGCTCACGCGAGCGATCCTGACCCGGCGTGCGCGACAGGGCGACCACTCGGGCACACCTGCCCGGTGACCGCTACCGGATATGACCGACGCCTGGGAGCCGACAGGCTCACGGCAGGACGCTCATGTACGCCATGTTGTCCATCGGCAGCCCCGTGGCCGCGACCTGCTCGCGCAGGTCGCTGCTCATGTGCTTCTTTTTGAGCCGCTCCACCGTAACGAGGACGGAAGGCCATCTGGCCGACTTCACCCAGATCTCGGACGACTCTCTGCGCGAGACGGGCCAACCACTCCGGTCCAGCCGTCGCTCGGCCGCGGCGAGTATGTCGTCCTTCACCTCGCCGTCGAAATAGATCACAAGGTCGTTCATTTCGACGTACGTGTTCTCCCACTCGTGGACCATGACGGCCTCTTCGCCGACGACACGGCCGACGGTTCGTAACTCCGAGAGCACGGCCGGGTCCACGCGCCGCACATCGGGCCCGAAGAAGAAGTACAGCGTGGCCCATCCCAGGCCGACCGCCAGGAGGACAGCACCCAGCGGACCCGCGGCGCTCTTCAGACAGTTGTTCATGCGCGACAGCGCCATGCCACCCGCACCTCCTCGACCAAACGATCATGTTGCCGGACAACGTGCCCGACAATCAAGGGTGAGCGAGTTCGATCACCTGTCTTGGGGTGCGTCCGGCGCCGAAGGCTTCGAAGAAGTCGCCCAGACCGTCCTGGTCGCGTTGCCCGCCACCATCACCAACGACCGCTTCCTCGCCCGGTGGCACCCCACCCACCAGCCTTCGGACGAGCCCGCACATCCGCCGACATCCCCGAGATCCCAGCAGAGCACCTCGACCGCTCGCCGCTCACGGGCCGGAACAGGCCACCTGTCTTATGACCCGCCCTTCAGATCACCTTGTCGCAACACCCGGCACGGCGGTCGTACGGGCGCGGGGCCGCCGGCTGCAACAGGCCGAGCACAGGAAACGGCCCCCGGAGAAGATTCCTCCAGGGGCCGAACCCGTGTTGCCTTGCGCCCCGCTCAGGCCGCCTGGATCCTGCTCGCCGTCGCGTCGGCCGACACCCCCGAGGCCGGGGGCGCGAACGCCCTGCCCACCTCGAGGTGTTCCCGGTGCCCGGGGTCTGGCGATCGGCACCTGCCGGGTGCCGATCGCCGTCGCCGTGGTGACGCCCGCGGTCACGGCCTGACCGGCCGGTACCGCACACTCAGCTCGGCCATGGGGTCGTCGGCACCGACCCGGTGGAGGTAGTGCGGCCGGCCACCGGGGAGGTCCAGCAGCCGGATGCCGTCGCCGAGCAGCACGGGCGCGATGTGCAGGTCGATCTCGTCGAGCAGCCCGCGTTCGAGAAGCTGGGCACCGATCGTCGGTGAGAGCACCTCGACGTTCTTGCCGCCGGCCGCGGCCAGCGCGATCCGTACCGCCTCGGCCACGTCGCAGTTCAGGAACGTGACGCCGTCGGCGGGCTTGGCGTCCTCCGGATGATGGGTGAGCACGAAGATGGGGCCGGTCCAGGCGCCGCCGTAGACGCTGTGGGGATCCGGGAAGTGGTCCCAGCCGCGCCGGCCGCCCAGGACCGCGCCGGTGGTCTCCACGTACTCCTCGACCAGGCCCGGCTGGGGCGAGATGCCGGTCATCATCCAGTCCATCTCGTGGTCGGGCCCGGCCACGAACCCGTCCAGGGACATGGTGAAGTGCCAGAGCACCTTGCCGTTCGCGGTCTGCGGTTCGATGTCGCTCACTGCTGTCTCCTCTGCCGGCTGATTACCTTGTGCGGTATTGAGACGGCATCCACCGCGAAACCTCATCGGTCCAGGGTGGGCGGGAGGTTGAACGACGGGAACAGGGCCGGCTCGTGGAACGCGACGATCTCGGTTATCCGGCCGTCGCGGACCAGCAGCACACCGATGCCGAACGGCTCGTACGCGTGCCCGCCCGGCGGGCACCGGTACGTCGCCGCGGCCAGCTGGCCGTTGGCGCTCGCCGGCAGCATGCGCAGCGTTCCGACGTAGTCGGGCGAGCCGGCGTCCCAGCTCGCCGACAGCGCCGCCAGCACGCCGTCGCGGTCGGTGAACCACTCCGGGTACGGCGGCATCGTCGCCCGCACGTCCCGCGCCAGCAGATCGGCGACCTCGGCCAGGTCGCCGCGCTCCACCGCGGACATGTAGCGGCGCAGGATCCTGCGATCCTCGTCGGTGGGCGGGGCCGACGGGGCCCAGTCCGACCGGCCGGGCGGCAGGCGGGTGCGCAGGGTGGCCCTGGCCCGCTGCAACGCGCTGTTGACCGAGGCGACGCTGCCGTCGAGGACCTCGGCCGTCTGGCGGACCGGCCAGCCCAGCACGTCGCACAGGATCGTCGCGGCGCGCTGCCTCGGCGGCAGGTGCTGGATGGCGGCCAGGAACGCCAGCTCCAGGGTCTCCTTCGCGACCACCGCGGCCTCCGGGTCGTCGGCGCTCGGTGCCACCGGCTCCCACAGGTGGCCGGGGAACGGCTGCAACCACGGGCCGCCCGGCGAATCGGCCTGGTCGGGCAGCGTCCGGCGGCTCCGGCCGTCGAGGAAGTCCAGGCAGGCGTTGGTGGCGATCCGGTACAACCAGGCGCGCAGCGAGGAACGGCCCTCGAAGCCGTCCCGGCCGCGCCAGGCCCGCAGGAACACCTCCTGGACCATGTCCTCCGCCTCGTCGAACGACCCGAGCATCCGGTAGCAGTGCACCCGCAGCTCGCCCCGGTGCCGCTCGGCACGTTCGGCGAAGTCGGTCACCGGGCGGCCGTTCGGGCGTACCTCGGCCGGTGGGCCGGCTCGCCGCCCATCGAGGCGTCCCGGGTGACGCCGTCCGCCGGCCGGCCGGCCTTCCCATGGAAACGGCGGGCCCGCTCGTCGCCCTCCAGCACCCGCAGCACCGCGCGCGGGACCCGCAGCACCGCGCGCGGGACCGGGCGCGTCGGCGCGTCGTCCACCAGCGCCCGGTCCACGCCGGTTCCCCCGTGCCCGGCCGGCGCCCGCCCGCCGAGCCGGCCTCCGTGCGGGCCGTCGCCCCGGACCGCCAGCTGGACGGGCGAGTCGTCGTGGACGAAGAGGCGCGCGACGTGACCGTAGCCGCCCTTCTTCCTTCGTACCTCGTAGCCGGATTCGTCGTCATCGGGCACCGGGTGCGGGCATGTGCCCTTGAACAGGGGAATCTCCATCAGGACGCCTTCCTGCGTACGGCGGGCGGGGTGCCGGCCGGAGTGGGGCTCAGTCAAGCAGAGGTACGACAGTGGGGCGTAGCGGCCGGTACCCGCCGGCGTCGGCGGAGTGGGTGCCGTAGAAGCGCGCGTTCTCATGGTGAGTCGGTGAGTCGGCAAGATGCGCGCCAGGACCTCGTCGCCAACGTCGCGCTCCTCGCGGCGCGGGGCGACGACGCCGAAACCGTGGTACTCCGCCGACCGGCGGACGAACGACAGGATCCCGCTTGATCGAGATGATCAGACGGAATCCCGTCAACCTCAATCCAGCCGTTTCAAGAACGGCCCT
The DNA here is from genome assembly GCF_042888905.1 of Streptosporangium sp. NPDC002721. Lineage (NCBI taxonomy): Bacteria > Bacillati > Actinomycetota > Actinomycetes > Streptosporangiales > Streptosporangiaceae > Streptosporangium > Streptosporangium sp. NPDC002721. The sequence continues at coordinate 3,355 of NZ_JBIAQI010000004.1, read as the reverse complement.
TGATGGGGTGTTCACGAGTGTGCGTGACGTGCGGCCGGAGCAGGGATTTGTCGATCGCTTCCCAAGTTATGGATGATCGTTTCCCGGCTGTCTTCTCAGCGGCGGAAAGGGAGGATGCCAGGTTGATCCGCTTACGTCGCGCCGAGATGGCGAAAGTCTTCACCGAAGCGCGATGAGGGCCTCCACGGAGTGCCCAGGATGCCGAAAACCAGGGATCCTGCCCGGTGGTCAGCTCCAGGGGACGCAGATGACGTAGATGGTTCCATTGGCTGAGCCGGTGGCCCTGATCTCCCAGCCTCGTGGCTCTTTGGACACCCCGAAGACGGGAAGGCTCTGGTAGACCTGGCCCGCACCGTTGTTGATCTTGTAGCCGCCGCCGGTCGCGTACTGGCCGGGGGCGCACATGACGCCACCGGAGCCGCCGGCGAAGGGAGCCTCCTCGACTTGGGCCCCCCTCACCCCTCCCGGATCCCCCTTCTCCCCCTTGGACCCTTGCGACCCCTGAGGCCCCTGTTCGCCCTGCGGGCCGGTCTCCCCTGTGTCGCCCTTGGACCCTTGCGGGCCGGTCTCCCCCGTCTCGCCTTGGGATCCAACGGGGCCCGCGTCACCCTTGAGCCCTTGCTCGCCTTGTGGTCCGGCGGGTCCCACTGGGCCTTCCGGTCCGGTCGGTCCTTCGGCACCCCACTGGACGGCAACCTCGGCGAAAAAGCACTCGGTCCCAGGCTCGACTATCCGAGTAACGCGAGTGATCTTGCTGACGCAGGCGTGAACCTGAGGCGTGGCAGACGAAGCGGTAGCCATACCTCCTACCGGTAACAGCGCTGCCATCAGCGCACCCACTGATGCGAGCGTAACCAGGCGCCCGCTCTTCCTGACCCCCATAACGGCCTCCCTTTCTTGGAACGACCTGTGTTGCCGACATCGACCCGCCCTCCGACTGGACGGGCCGACGTCTCCTTTTGATCATGCGGCGGGGCTACCGTCAAGATCGACATGAGACTCCTTGCTACGCCGTCGGGTCTGTCAATCAAACGGCTCTGTCTCTCTTTCGGTGGTGACGGAGCGTTAGGCCAAGAGGATGCGGTGGCGGAGCAAGGTGAAGCCGGCTCGGCCGTGCATCTGGCGCATGATTCGCTTGGTCTTGGTGTTCACGCCTTCGGTGCCGCCGTTGTGGAAGGGCATGGTGACGGCCGCGCGGACGGCTTCGTGGTCCTGGTCGAGGCCTCGGGTGAAGGCGTGCAGATGAGGTAGATCGACGCCGCGCGCGGTGGTGATCCACGCGTCGAGGTGGTCGGCGTTGTCCTGGCGTGGCCGGAGCAGGTCGGCGAAGGTGCGCACCAGCCCGGCCAGGTCGATCATCTCGGGGCAGGTGGTGGTGAGGTCGTCGTGCAAGCGCCGTTGGTCGTCGGTGAGGTGGTCGGGCCGGGTGAGCAGGGGTCGGGCCAGGCGGCGTGGGGAGATGGGAAGCCGGTCGGCTTCGACCCTTCCTTGGGTGATGTAGCGGTAGAGCAGGTTGAAGCTGCCCTGGTAGCCGAGGGCTTTGATCTCGGTGAACAGGTGCAGGACGGGGACGGCGGGCTCGTCGCCGCGGCGGCGCCGAAGGTGGTCGCGGTAGGGGTCGACGAGGGTGGGCCGGTATTGCGGGGCGCGTTGCAGCCGCTCTGGCTCGCGGGCGCGGGCGTAGCGTTTGACGGTGTTCAGACCTAAGTTCAGTCGGCGTGCGCACTCCAGCAGGCCGACGCCTTTGCCGAGGAGGTCGTGGATCTGGTGCCAGCGCTCGCGGGTGGTCTGGGCGCGTTTGCCGTCTTGCAGCGGCGGTCCGGCCTTGGCCCAGCAGGCGCTGTGTCCGGCGACTTCTCTCAGGACGGCTTCGCTGAAGTTGTGCCATAGGTGCCAGCGGTCGGCGACCTGGATGGCTTCTGGCAGGGCGCGGCGGATCGCTTCGGCGTAGGTGGCGGAGCCGTCCCGGCACACGATCTGCACTCCGGGATGGGCCTGCAGCCAGGCTGCCAGGAGATCGGCGGTGCGGCCGGGTAGGACGTCGATGCGCTCGCGTGTTTCGGCGTCGATGAGCACGGTGGCGTAGCGGTGGCGCCGGCGCAGGGCGAAGTCGTCTACTCCCAGCACTCGAGGTACCCGCGGCTGAGGTAGCGGCAGGCGCAGCAGGATGCGCAGGGCGGTATGCCGGGACAGGTGCACGGCCAGCGCGGATAAGGTGCGAGCGCCGGCACGGCCGGCCAGTTCACGGACCACCACGCCGATCTGCGAGGTCAGGCGCGGAGTGCGCCGCTGGTAGCGCTCCAGCACACCGGGAAGCTGTTCGCGGAAGGTCTGGCGGCAGCCGGGCGTGGGGCAGATGAGACGGCGAATCCGCACCAGCACCACAACGCGGCGGGCATCGATCGGGATGTCGGCCACGCTCCGCTCGTAATAGCCGTGCACCCGCGCCGCCTCGGCCCCGCAAGCCGGGCAAGTGACTGATCCATCTGGGGTCCGCGCCCACACCCGGATCTGCTCGCCCTCGTCTGCGACGTCTTCAATGACCAGCGGCGATAAGCCCGAAAACACCGTATGCACAAGCTCGTCGACATCACGCACGACTCAGCGTGACCTATCGGCACCTTCCGTCACCACCGAAAGTGAGCCAGAGCCGATCAAACGGTGTAACTGATCGTTTTGGTTGTCTACTTCTGGCCGGGTGATAGGCGTCCGTCGAAGGTGACGGCGATCGGCCGACCGTTCACCTGCCCGACCGCCACCGCCGAGAAGACGTCATCGTGATGCCCCAGCAGATCCGCGGAAGGCCAGAAGTGAACGGCGAGCGCCACGCAAGCTGTCAGCGCGGCAACCCACCAGAGGCGTCGGCGGGAAAACACCCGCCCTACCGCCACTGCCGGCATCTCCAAAGTCCTGTCCCCGGCAGGAATCGTGTCCTCCACGACCGTGGGGTCCGGCGGCGCGAGGCCGATGGGTGCGGGCCACCTGGACGAGACAGGCTGGCCGGGGCCGGAAGGACCACTCGCGTCCTGCCCGGTCGTATCGTGACCGGATGCTCCGGGATCACCCGTGTCCAGCCGACCCAGATCAGGCACCGCGCACCATCCCTTCTGGCGGCATCACACCTCGGGGCGGCCGGGCGGAGCCATTCGGCCACAGATGGCCGAGAAAAGTGGAAGTGGTCGCAGCGTGCTAGATCACGCGAACGAACCCAACTGCCCCTGGGGATGGGCCCCAAGTGATGATCAGAAACATAGTCACTTAGATCGTGACTCATTTGGCGATCAGTCGTTGGATACAACGTGGATGCATTCCTTCAGCGACTGGTCCCTGACGAGTTGTGGGAGCTGTTTCAGCG
>NZ_JBIAQI010000003.1:203786-428208 GCF_042888905.1 Streptosporangium sp. NPDC002721 | reverse complement strand
ATCGGCGCAGCCGTGGGTGGCGACCTTGGTGCGCACCATCTTCGACCAGCCCACCAGTGACGCGGTGCGCACCCAGCACACCTGGGTCATCGACGCTTTGGAAGCGAAGTATCCGGCCGCGTGCGAGCACCTGGACGCCGCCCGTGAAGAGCTCCTGGCCTTCGCCGCCTTCCCTCGGGAGGTCTGGCGGCAGATCTGGTCGAACAATCCCCAGGAGCGGTTGAACAAGGAGATCCGCCGCCGCACCGACGTGGTCGGGATCTTCCCTGACCGCGGCTCGATCGTTCGTCTTGTCGGTGCGGTTTTGGCCGAGCAAAGTGATGAGTGGACCGAGGCGCGCCGCTACATGGGCCTGGACGTTCTCGCCAAGACCCGGATGCGCGTCATCGCCGGCGACACACCGCAGCACAATCCCATCCCGCAGACACTTACCGCTTAACCTGCAGAAACAGGATCACGCGAAGGTCAACTCATACACCACTTCGCTGGACGTGACCCCGTCTGGTCGGCGTTGCTGGCCGGGCGGGCTCGCTAGACGAGTGTGGTGGTGCGGTGACTGGTTGCGGAGGGCGCCGGAGGTCTCGCACCACCACACTCCTCACCTGCCAGAGAGTGCTCGCTTTGCAAGTCGGAAGTCATCTATGCTGACGACAAGTCGAGTAGTTGGGTTGTTAATATGTCTGTTTCCGGCGAGGAGTACGCGCCTCCCAAGTACGCCCAGATTGTTGCGCAGATCCGGCAGAAGATCACGGACGGCACCTATCCGCCCGGTTCCTTGCTGCCCTCGGAGACGCAGCTGATCCGGGAGTTCGCGGTCAGTCGTCCTACCGTGGTGCGAGCACTCCAGGTGTTGCAGCTGCGGGGCTTCATCGACCGGGAGCACGGCAAGGGTTCGTATGTGAAGATGGCGCCCCCGCTGGCTGAGGAGGACTTCTCCCGGCCTGGCCGTGCTGTCTTGGATCGTGCAGAAGCCAACCAGGGCGCTGCGGTATTGGAGGCGGGTCCGCGTCCGGCTCCGGCGAACATCGCGGCGACGTTGGCTCTGCCCACCGGGGCGCCGATCATGATGCGCCGGGTCTTGCTGAGCGACGGGGGCGAGCCGTGCGAACTGGTCACCTTCTGGTGTCCGGTCGAACTGGCAGAAGGAACCGATCTCGGCAAAGCACTGCCGTTGACGGTGGGCATTCGTCAGCACGTGCAGGCGGTCAAGAATCTGCGGCTGGATCACGTCATCGAGCGCTTGGCAGCTCGTCACCCTACGGCCGATGAGATCAAGCTGTTGGGGCTGAACAAGACGACGGCAGTCATGGGAGTGACGGCCCGGGTCTTCGCCGGGAATCGCCAAGTCATGATCATTGAGGTCGCCCTACCGGGGACGCTCCATGAGTTGGAAGACACCTACTCTCTGTAGTGTGATGTAGACCACACATTCAGATGGAAACTCGACTTGTCGAGTATACGTTCATCAGTTAACTTCAACTCGACAGTACGAGTTAGCGACAGAGCGACTAGACAATAGGAGAACACATCATGGCCATCCAAGGCTCCATCCCCGTCAGCTTCGACCAGGTCTTCCCGCACGGCTGCTACATCGTCGGCGAGGTCGAGCAGGTCAAGGACTTCACCGCCTCCACCGGCGGACGCACCGTCTACGCCAAGGACAAGACCACCGGCGAACTCGTCTGGCAGGTCGCCGTCATGGACGCCGACCCCACCCTCAAGGCCACTCAGAAGACGGTGGCGGTCAAGATCTTGTCCCCGGTCCAGCCGGTTCCCCCGCCCCCGCTGCCCAACATGCCGTTCGTCCCGGTGGAGTTCGACGGCATGACCGCCACCGCCTACGTCGCCGAGAAGACGGGCCGTCTGGCCTGGTCCCTGCGGGCAACCGCGATGCGCGCTCCTCGGTCCGGCTCGGGTGCGGTCAAGGCTTCGGCCGGTAAGGAGATGGCGGCGTGAGCGAGCACATCCCCTACACCCGCGCCTCGCTGTCGGTCGATGAGGACGGCACCCGGCTCGACGTCTCTTTCTACACGCCGGACGTGTCGGTCATGGCGCTCGGAGGTGGGCGCGACCGCCCCTTCCTGACCCTGTCCTCTCGTGAGGCACACGTGACGGTCTCCACCACCGGCGCCGGACCGGTCACCGAGCGGGACGTGAACCTCGCCCGAAAGATCGCCGATGCCGCCGCGCGCTACCTCGCCAACTGCGAACAGCTCTACACCGACCAGGCGGCTACCCCGATGCTGCCCGGCTTGGACGAGGTCGCTGCCTGACATGCAAGCGGGGCCGCTGGAACTGGCATTCCGGCGGCCCCTCGGTTCTCCCCAGACGCGAATCAAGAGAGGGCTCAAGCCTAATGTTCAAAAAACTGCCCGGTGACGAGGCACGCACCCTCGTCACGACGACCCCCGACACTGCTGTAGTGTTCCGCCCGGCCGTGGTCCGTACCCCGGCCATCCTCACCATCACCATCTTCCTGTGGCCTCTGCTGGTCGGGGTGATCCGGCTCATCTGGCGCCACCCGGTCATCGTGACCGTGCTCGTCGTTCCCGCTATGCTCGGCCTCCTGTACGGCTGGGAATTCGCCGTCACCCCGCTCGCCGTGCTCGTCCTGAATCTGACCATCTGGGCGCTGCTGGATCGAGCCTCGTTCCTGCGCTGGGTGGGCTGGCGCCTGCTGGCCTGGTGGCGCCTGGTGTGGATCTACCGCCGTCACTGGCAACCGGTAATGATCATCTCCGGCCTCGGTCGTCACCTCCAGGGCCGCGACTACCTTCCCCACCTCGTCCGCGTCTCCTGCACGTCCTGGGCCGATGTGGTCACGGTGAAGATGATCAGCGGGCAGTCAGTCAAGGACTGGTCCGACCGCATCGACCACCTCGCCCACGGCTTCGGCGCCTCCTCCTGCCGGGTGGCCATCGTGCGAGCCGGTCGCCTCCAACTGACCTTTCCCCGCCATGACCCGCTGGCCCTCCCTCTGCCGGCGGTTCCCCTCCCAGCGACTGCCTCGGTGGGGCCGGTCGAGATCGGTAAGTGCGAGGACGGTCACCCGTACCTGCTCAAGGTGCACGGCACGCACGTACTCATCGCGGGCGCGACGGGTGCGGGCAAGGGCTCGTTCCTGTGGTCGGCCATCCGTGGTCTCCTCCCGGCGGTCCGGGCCGGTGTCGCTGAGGTGTGGGCGCTGGATCCCAAGCGGATGGAACTGTCCTACGGACGCGAGATCTTCGAAGACCGCTACGCCGCCGATCCAGCCGCGTGCGCCGATCTGCTGGAAGCAGCCGTGAAGATCATGCAGGAGCGGGCCGACCGTTACACCGGACTCCAGCGCTCCCACACCCCCACCCTCGATGACCCGTTCGTCCTGGTGCTCGTCGACGAGGTGGCGTTCCTCACCGCCTACCAGTCCGACAAGGGCCTCAAGCTCCGTATCTCCGCCGCGCTGGCGACGCTGACCACCCAGGGCCGTGCGGTTGGGTTCGGCGTGATGGCCGCGCTCCAGGACCCGCGCAAGGAGGTCATGAACATCCGCAACCTGTTCCCCGACAAGATCGCGCTCCGCCTGGATGAGTCGGAACAGGTGGACATGGTTCTCGGCGACGGTGCCCGTGATCGGGGAGCGCTGGCCGATCACATCTCCCCGATCCCCGAGCAGGGCGCGGGCGTCGCCTACGTCCGCTTGGAGACCTCCCCCGATCCCATTCGGGTGCGCGCGGCCTACGTCTCCGATGCCGACATCAGAGACATGGCGGCTCTGGTCACGAGTGACACGCTGCCGATCGAGATGGAGGGGGCGGCCTGATGCGCATCATCCTGCACGCCACCCCGGCCCAGATCGCGAGCCTTCCCTTCCAGCGGTTGCACACCGTTGACGGCTCCGACCTCGCCGAAGTGACGGTGATCGTCGACCTCGACTCCGCCCGGTTGCGCAAACACCCCTACCGCGACACCTACCGGATCTGCGCCGATCTCGTCGACCCGAAGGGGGCCATGTGACCGACACCCTCACTCCCTCCCCGAACGACACCCCTTCGACCGACACCCCGCCGAACGGTGCTGATCGCACCCTTCCCCGTCTCGTCCGTGACACCCTGCCCGTCGCTCTGGACGTGGCCATCGAGGTGGCCAAGCTCAACGGCGTCTGTATCCGTCCCATCGAGATGCGACGCCTGGACACCCACACCGGCCAGAGCGAACCCTTCGACATCCCCTGCGGCACCACGCAGGAAGCCAAGTGCCCGCCGTGCGCCAAACGCAATCAGCAGCTGCGCCGGGCGCAGTGCCGGGAGGGCTGGCACCTCGACCACGAACCCGTCGCCGAACCCCACCCCTCCACCGATGATCAGAAATGGCTGATCGAGTTCCGGGCCGACGTGGAAGCCAAGCGGGACGAGGCCGAGAGGAACGGCGAAGAGGTCGCCGACTGGGACGAGGCCATCGCGGGCATTGATGCGGAGATCAATGCCGCCGGGATGCGGGGCAATGTCCTCGGTGGGCGGACGGCTCCCAAGCGCTCGCGGTCGACGAGGCGCCGCCAGGACGCGCCGGACCTGCCCAAGCGGGCCAAGCAGGACACCACCCTCGGCCGGACCTTCATCGCCCCCGATGGCAGGGTCTACCGCCCATCGCTGTTCGTCACCCTCACCCTGCCCTCCTACGGCCGTGTCCGCTCCGGGCTGGGTGTGCCGGTCGATCCGAGCACCTACGACTACGCGGCGGCTGCTCGCGATGCGCTGCACTTCTCCAAGCTCGTCGATCGGTTCGTGCAGAACCTGCGCCGGGTGGCGGGCTATGACGTGCAGTACTTCGCCACCGTCGAACCACAAAAGCGGCTCGCCCCGCACCTGCACATGGCAATCCGCGGGACCATGCCGCGCGCGGAGATCAAGGCGATCGCTGCGGCGACCTACCACCAGGTGTGGTGGCCATCGGTCACTGAGGTCCGCTTCGACGGTGAGCACCTGCCCATCTGGGCGGAACGGGCCGACCTGGGTGACGGCGCCACCTACCCGGACGGCCAGGCCGGCGACTACCTCGACCCCGCCACGGGAGAACTGCTGCCCACCTGGGACGAGGCCCTCGACCAGCTCGACGCCGACGAGGCGGCCGAACCGCTGCACGTGGTCCGCTTCGGTGCCCAGGTCGATGTTCAGGGCCTCGTGGCCGGATCGCCGGACGCGCACAAGCGCATCGGCTACCTCACCAAGTACCTGACCAAAAGCTTGGGTGATCCCCTCGACCCTGACGACCCCGCCACCGAGAACCCCGCACGCCGTGACCACGCCACCCGGATGGTCGAGGCGCTGCGCTACGAACCGTGCTCGGCCACCTGCCCGAACTGGCTGAGGTACGGCGTGCAACCCAAGGGCGCCAAGGCGGGCATGCTGCCGGGCCGGTGCAAGGGCAAGGCGCACAAGGCCGAACACCTCGGCTATGCGGGCCGTCGCGTGCTGGTCTCGCGCAAGTGGTCGAACAAGACCCTGCGCGAGCACAAGGCCGACCGCCGGGCCTGGGTCCTCGACATGCTCGGCCTGCCCGATGAGACCGTGACCGACTCCCACCGCTACGTCTGGCGGCCGGTCTCCTCCAAGGATCCGACTCGCACTCCGCTGGCCAAACGGCTGCTGCGCGGGATCGCCGACCGCCACCGCACCAAAGCACGCCTGGCCGAACTCCAAGACAGAGCAGAAGGACAGAACGTTTCGGCAGTCGAGATTCGGGAGGCAGCGTGAGCAAGAACCGCGACCAGCTCATGACCGTTCCGGAAGTCCTCGACGAACTCGGCGGGGTGTCTCGACGCACCTTCTACCGCTGGCGAGAGATCGGCCACGCTCCACAGGGCCTCAAGCTCCCGAACGGCGAGATCCGCATCTACCGCAGCGACTTCACCGCCTGGCTTGAAACCCTCCGGGAGGCGGCGTGAACACCTCCTACGACGTGAAGTTCTGGGAGATTCGCCGGAACGCGACCAGTAAGACACCGTCTTACGTCATTCGTTGGAAAGTCGGAGGCCGAGAGAAGTCCAAGACCCTGCGAACCAAGGCTCTCGCTGAAAGCTTCCTGTCGGACCTAAGGCAGGCGGCCAGGCGGGGTGAGGCATTCGATATGGAGACCGGCCTCCCGTTGTCCCTGCTGGCTGTGAAGAGCGCGGCAACCTGGTTCAGCTTCGCTCTGGCCTATGTGGATATGAAGTGGCCTCACGCGGCGGCCAAGACGCGCGACAGCCTCACCGATGCTCTGGCGACCATCACACCCGCCCTCGTCGACCAGGACGCTCCTGGCAAGCCGGACGCGTTGCTTCTGAGGGAGGTGCTGCGGCAGTTCTCGCTTCCGCCGGCCGCTCGTCAACTCGCCCAACCTCCGGAGATCCGTACGGCTCTGGCCTGGCTCGAACGGCATTCCCTTTCCATCTCCGACCTGGCCAAGGTCCGGAACGTACGGCTCGGCTTGGACGCGCTGACGCTCCGGCTCGATGGTGGGGCCGCCGCTGCCACCACGATCGCCCGTAAGCGGTCGGTCTTCTACAACGCCCTTCAGTACGCGGTGGACCTGGAAGAACTGCCCTCCAACCCGATCGACAAGGTGAAGGCGTGGAAGCCTCCGAAGGTCCGGGAGGTCGTGGATCGGCGCGTGGTGGTCAACCCGGCCCAGGCTCGGGAGCTGCTCACCGCGGTGACCTACGTGAGCCGTCTCGACCGTGGCCGGCACCTGCGCGGCTTCTTCGCCTGCCTCTACTTCGCGGGTCTGCGCCCGGCCGAAGCACTCGGGCTCCGCAAGCAGGACTGCTACCTTCCGGCGACCGGCTGGGGGCGGTTCGTCCTGGCCAAGTCCAAGCCGCAAACGAACAAGAAGTGGACCGACAGTGGTGAGGGTCACGACGATCGGGGCCTGAAGCACCGGGCCGAGGACGAGGGCCGTCCCGTGCCGATCCCGCCCGAGTTGGTGGCCATTCTGCGCGAACACATCGAGGAGTTCGGTGTCCACGAGGACGGCCGACTGTTCCGTAGTTCTCGCGGTGGCGTGATCTCCATCGGGACCTACTGCGAGGTGTGGAAGGCGGCTCGGGCCTTCGCGTTGACTCCCGAACAGCAGGTCTCACCCCTGGCTGCCCGGCCGTACGACCTGCGGCACGCGGCGGTGTCCCTGTGGCTCAATGCCGGGGTAGCGGCTCCCGACGTGGCGGAGCGGGCGGGACACGGGGTGGACGTGCTACTCAAGGTCTACGCCAAGTGCATCGACGGGGGCGCGGAGATCGCCAATCGCAGGATCGACGACGCATTGGCCGCATGATCGGTCATGCACTGAAGAGGCTCCGGAACCCCCGGGGCCTCTTTGCTTTCTCCCAGTGATCTCAAGCAGCCTCATTCGCTTGAGTCAAGCGCCAGCGGTGGTCCAACCCATATCGAGCTTGGCCAACAGAAGCCTGGCGCCGGGCCGGTGGCCTCCCCCTTCGGATGGATTATCCATGACGCGGTGGAGGACATCTGTGGCGCTACGAACGCGACTCGTGATGCCTTCGATCAGGGCGACGGATCCAGATGAGGGATCTTCGTAGGTCTCGAAACCCGGCTCGGGCTGGAAGCAGCCCCACCAGTCCAGCAGCGTGTTGAGAGCCTCCTGCCGGGGCGGGCCTGGCCGGTCGCCGATGACCCGCAGGAAAACGCCTGTAGCCGGGACGGCGGCCGGGTAGAGAGTGCCGGCGTGATCGTTGCTGACCGCGGACCGCAGATCGGCCAGCGCGCGGACGGCTTGTCCAGCGGAGACGAAGTGCGCCAACGCCTCCACCGCGACTTGAGCATCCCCGGGACGGTACCAACGCGGGCCGGGTATCCGGCTCCAGTCCACCATCTCCACCGTCGCTCCTCGAAGGCGTCCCGCAGTGATTCTTGCAACGCGACCTGCGCGGATGCGACCAACATCATTCCGCGTATATTCCGCGAACACCGACTCGGGGCCGCTCAGAGCGGCACACGGCTGCACACCCCGGAAACGATCAACGGCGCCTCACCGAGGCCAAGTGCCTGGTCAGACGCCGTTTGCGATGCTCAGCGGAGAGCGTGGGATTCGAACCCACGAGACCGGTCACCCGGCCTAGCGGTTTTCAAGACCGCCGCCATCGTCCACTAGGCGAGCTCTCCTGGCGACACGTCCGGAGAACGTGTCAGATTGCACCCTAGTCTCTCATTGGCCCGAGCGTGCCCGGACCCGGCGGGCGCCTCGTCGCCGATTCGGGGGCGAGGCGCCTGCCGGGGGTGGATCAGGACTGGATTCCGGCGAAACCGTCGCCGACCGAAGCGGCCAGGCGGAGGTAGGACTCGCGGGTGCCGGGCTGCAGCCTTTCCAGGTCGATCTCCGCGCCCTCCTCGAGGTGCGGGTCGTAGGGGACGCGGATGACGGCGCGGCAGCGGGCCGCGAAGTGCGCTTCCAGGCGGTCGAGGTCGACGGTCGACTTCGAGCGCGGGCGGACGCTGCACAGCACCACGGTCGCGGAGCGGACGAGCTCCTCGTAGTGGTGGGCCTCCAGCCAGTCGAGGGTCGCCGAGGCGGCACGGGCGCCGTCCACGGATGGGGAGCTGACCAGGACGAGCTGGTCGGCCAGGCCGAGCACGCCGGACATGGCCGAGTGGAGCAGGCCGGTGCCGCAGTCGGTGATGCAGATCGAGTAGAAGTTCTCCAGGACCTGGGAGACCGACTGGTAGTCGGCCGCGCTGAAGGCCTCCGACACCGACGGGTCACGGTCGGAGGCGAGGATCTCCAGGCGCGACGGGGCCTGGGAGGTGAAGGCCCGGATGTCGACGTACCTCTTGATCTGCTGCCGCTCGTTGAGCAGGTCGCGGACGGTCGCGGAGGTTTCGAGCTCGACCTTGTCCGACAGGGTGCCCCGGTCGGGGTTGGCGTCGACCGCGATGACCCGGTCGCCGCGTACCTGCGCCAGCGTGGCGCCGAGGCCGACCGTGGTCGTGGTCTTGCCGACACCGCCCTTGAGGCTGAGCACGGCGACCCGGTGGTGGCCGGTGGCCACCGGGGTGCGTGCGCGGCCGACCAGCTCCCTGCGGCGGCGGACCTCCGGGGACTCGCCGGGCTTGATCAGCCCGGCCGACGCCTTGTAGACCAGCTTCCGCCAGCCACCGGCGGGCGCGTTGCGACGGCCCCTCAGCAGCGACTCCGGGTCCAGGCTGTCGGCGGACTGCCGGGCGGCGGTGCCCGGAGGCTGCTGCTGCCTGGCCGGTGCGCCGAAGGCGGGTGCCGGGGTGGTCTGGCGGCGGCGTGCCTGGTACGGCTCCCGCACCGGTTCGGCCGCGTCCCGTCCGGGTGCGAATGGGCTCTCCCGTTCCGTGCGCTCCTGGGACGGGTCCCGCTCGGGGGCGGGAGCGTCCCGGCCCGGCGCGAAGGCCGTGGGGCCGGAGAAGGCCGCGAAACCAGAGGAGCCGGAAGAGCCGGATGGAGGGGGCGGAGCCGAGCTGGAACGCTCCGTCCCGAAGGACGAGCTGGAACGCTCCGTACCGAATGAGCCGCGGGAACCGGGAGCGGTCTCCGCGCCGAAGGAGCCCGAGGAGGGCTCCGGGCCGAACGCGCCCGAGGTGGCGGGACGCTCCGGTGGCGCGGCCGCCTCGGGCCTGTCGGTGCCGAAGGACTCGGGGGCCCGGAACGAGTCGGCGGGCTCGGGCTCGGGACCGGACGAGGGAACGGGCGCCGCGACGGGCTCGAAGCGGTCCGAGGTGGACTCGAAGCGGTCCGCGACGGGCTCGAAGCGGTCCGAGGCCGGTTCGAAGCGCTCGGGTGCCTGCCTGGGCGGCTCCTTGATCACCGACGTCGCCGCGGGCTCGAAGGGCTCGAAGGAACCGAAGGTCGTACGGTCGCGGTCGTGCTCGGCGTCGGCGGTGGAGGAGTCGGCCTCCACGGCATCCGGCGAGAATCGGTCGCCACCGTCGGACCCGCCGGACTTACCGGACTCGGACGCGCCGGACGCGGACCGGCCGGCCTCGGAGGTCCCGGAGGTCCTGGAGGTCCCGGCGGAGAGCTCTCCGCTGGTCGAGGAGAAGTCCCCGCCGCCCTGGGTGGAACGCGTGCCGCCGCTTCCGAAGGAGAAGCGGTCGGAGTCACCGCCGAACTCCGTGCTGCCGAAGGTGAACCGCTCGGTGTCCGAGGACGACGGCTTCGACGGCTCCGCGTCGGGAGCGTCGGCCGAGGCGGGGGCCGAGGCCGCCGGTTCCGCCGAACGCTGGGGCTGCTCGAACAGCCCGCGGGTCGGCTCCTGCGCGGGCGCCGCGAACGGGGTGCGGATGTGCGGCTCGGTGTAGTCGGCGGGGCCGTAGTCACCGGTGTCGGCCTGTTCCTGGCGCGGCAGTGGCTTGAGCGGCGCGAGGAAGCCGTCGTTGTCCTGCTTGCCGGACGCCGGGGCGGGCACGGTGAAGGAACTCACCGTGTCGGAGGCCTCCATCCAGTCGGCCGCGTCGGCGTCCTCCACCGGCGGGTCGGCGACCGGGTGGGCCGAGTCGACGGCCGCGCGGAACAGCGGCGAGGACGTCGCGTCGGGCTCGGCCGGGACCAGGCTCCAGGGGTCCTGCGGGTACGGCGAGACGACGGCGTCGTCCACCGCGGTGGCCTTCACCGCCAGGGCGGGCGCCTCCTCCTCCTGCTCCTTGATGGCGTCGAGCCACGCGAGCTGTTCCTCGAGAGATTCCTCACGATCGTGTCTTGCCACCGTGTTCCCCCTCGGGATGGGCATAAAAGGGCAGCAAACACATAGCAGGTTAACGCCCTGTGTTCCTGTCAACGTGAGCAACCACCAAGTTGGGGCTCAGCGGATACCTTTGCTCACATGCGCGCCATCGTGATCGATAAACCAGGTGGACCGGAAGTTCTGACGTGGCGGGAGGTTCCCGATCCGCTGCCCCAGCGTGGCGAAGTCATCATCGACGTGGCCGCCTCCGCGGTCAACAGGGCCGACGCGCTGCAGCGTCAGGGATTCTACGACCCGCCCCCCGGTGCCTCCCCGTACCCGGGCCTGGAGTGCTCCGGCGTGGTCGAGGCGGTGGGATCGGACGTCGAGGGGTTCGCGCCGGGCGACCGGGTGTGCGCGTTGCTCAGCGGCGGCGGGTACGCCGAGAAGGTCGCCGTTCCCTGGCAGCAGCTCATGCGGGTGCCGGAGGGCGTCGACCTGGTCGACGCCGCCGGGCTGCCCGAGGTGGCCTGCACGGTCTGGTCCAACGTCTTCATGACCGCGCGCCTGCGGAAGGGCGAGACCCTCCTCGTCCACGGCGGCGCCAGCGGGATCGGCACGATGGCCGTACAGCTGGCGAAGGCGTTCGGCTCGCGCGTGGTCGTCACCGCCGGGTCCCCCGAGAAGATCGCCCGCTGCCTGGAGCTGGGCGCCGACGAGGGGATCGACTACCGGCGGGAGGACTTCTCCGAGAGCGTGAAGGCCGACGTGATCCTCGACATCATGGGCGGCAAGTACCTGCCGGGGAACGTCAAGGTCCTCAAGACGGGCGGCCGGCTGGTGGTGATCGGCCTGCAGGGCGGCACGAAGGGCGAGCTGAACCTGGGGGCCCTGCTCGCGAAGCGGGCCTCGGTGCACGCCACCGCGCTGCGCTCCCGGCCCGTCGACGAGAAGGGGGCGATCGTACGCGGGGTCGTGGACAACGTCTGGCCCCTGCTCGACGCCGGGGCCATCCGGCCCGTGGTGCACGCCCGGGTGCCGATGAACGACGCGGCCGAGGCTCACCGCATCCTGGAGTCCGGAGAACACATCGGGAAAATCCTGCTAGTAAGTTGAGGCTATGAACGCTGAGGAGAGCACTCCGCACATCGTGGTCGTGGGGCCCCAGGGCTCCCAGGCGGAGGAGGAGGGCGAGAGCCGGTCCATCGCCGACCTCGTCGAGCAGCCCGCCAAGGTGATGCGCATCGGCAGCATGATCCGTCAGCTCCTCGAGGAGGTCCGGGCGGCCCCGCTGGACGAGGCCAGCCGCAAGCGGCTCAAGGAGATCCACCAGAGTTCCATCAAGGAGCTCGAGGACGGTCTCGCGCCGGAGCTGGTCGAGGAGCTGGAACGGCTCTCGCTGCCGTTCACCGAGGACGTCAACGGCACCCCGCCCAGCGAGGCGGAGCTCCGGGTCGCCCACGCGCAGCTGGTCGGCTGGCTCGAAGGGCTGTTCCACGGCATACAGACCACGCTGTTCGCCCAGCAGATGGCGGCTCGCGCCCAGCTGGAGAACATGCGCAGGGCCCTGCCCGGCGGCATGTCCCTCCAGCAGCAGGAGGGCCCTCCGGGCGGCAACGCGGGCCCCTACCTGTGAGCCTGTAAGGCTGAACGCGGGCCTCTACCTGTGAACCTGTAAGGCTCGCGGGCCTCTACCTGTAGGCCTGTAAGGCTTTGAGGCCGCACGGCTCCGCGCTCGCGGGGAGCGCGCCGCACGCGGCGGGAGGGCACGGCGTCACGCTCCGTAGAACTCCTCAAGGACTCCGGCGACCCCGTCGTCGTTGTTGGCCGCGGTCACGTGATCGACCGCGGCCAGCACCTCCGGGTGGGCGTTCGCGACGGCGTACGAGACGCCGGCCCACCGGAGCATCGGAAGATCGTTGGGCATGTCGCCGAAGGCGATCACCTCTTCGGCCGTGATCCCGAGCGACATGGCCAGGTGGGACAGCGCCGAGGCCTTCGTCACACCGTGCGCGCTCATCTCGATCAGCGCCCGGCCGCTGGAGTGGGTGGGGGTGACCAGGTCGCCGACCAGCCCGCAGACCGCCGCCTGGAGGATGTCGGGATCCATCGTGGGATGCAGCGCCAGGAGTTTGGCGCAGGGCCGCGAGGTAAGCGTGTCCGTTCCGACGCGGAGTCCGGTAACCGACTTACTGTCCCATCCTCCGAGACGGAAGTCCGATTCGTGGGCGAATCCGCCCTCGTATTCCACAGAGAACGCAAGGTCGGGAACCTTTTCGCGAAGGCGCCTCACGACCTCTTCAAGCACGTCCGGGTGGATGAGGTGGGATTTGACGATCTGCTCACTGTGCAGGTCGTAGACGAGGGCTCCGTTGGCGCATATGGCCAGCCCCCGATGGCGTACGGCTCCCGCGACCATGTGCATCCAGCGAGGCGGCCGGCCGGTCACGAAGACCAGCGTGGCCCCGGCGTTCTCCACAAGCGCAAAAGCGGCTGCCGTACGGGGGGAGACGGTGCCGTCCGAGCGCAGCGCGGTGCCGTCGAGGTCGGTGGCGACCAGCCTGGGGCTTTGCATAACACGTCCCAGTGTGCACTGTGATGGCCGACCTGTCGGCCCCGGGATCCGGTCAGGAATCTTCCTCATGGCGGGAACACGCCTGCGCCGGATAGTGTTAGATGTGATGGCGTTGTATTAGCTGAATCCCGTTGTGAAAACCAGTTTGACTGAGCCACCCCGGGGCCCGCTGTACGACACATGGGGTTCATGAGGTGTGAATCCCAAAGTTTCAAATCCTGAGGGAGAGCTTTAATGGCTCAGGGAACCGTCAAGTGGTTCAACGCTGAAAAGGGCTTCGGCTTCATCGCACCGGACGGCGGTGCACCGGACGTGTTCGTGCACTTCTCCGAGATCCAGGGCAACGGCTACCGTAGCCTCGAAGACGGCCAGCGGGTCGAGTTCGAGATCACCCAGGGCCAGAAGGGCCCGCAGGCCTCGCAGGTCCGCGCCGTCTGACGCATAGACCTCTTGGTTGAACGGGAAGGCGGGGTTCGCTTCTGGCGGACCCCGCCTTTCGGTTTCCCGGGCCCCGACCCTCCGGGAGATCCGAGGGCGGACGTAGCCCTGGAAGATCCGGGGGCGGGGCGTAGCGGCCCGGCCCCCTTCCCGCCTCTGAGAGCGCCCCTGAGGGCTCCGGCCAGGACTGTGGCGGGAAGGACCACTTCCCGCCCTCCCATGTGCCTGTGGACGTGCCGGGCGTCACCGGCGAGCACGCTCCGCCCGGGGCGGGACCGCGCGCGCCACCCGGGCTCCGGGACACGCCTCGCCTATCCGGGAGACACCTCGCCTATCCGGGACACGCCTCGGCCATCCGGGACACGCCTCGGTCACGAAGGCCGCCAGCCCCGAACCGGGGCTCGTCGCGGCGGATCTACCCGGTCATGGAAACTTCGCGAGCGCCCCTCCTCGCCTGGTTCGGTCATCCGGCGACCGTGGTCGCCACCTTCGTACTGCTGATCAACGACCATCTCCTCAAGGCCCTGTGGCCGGGGCTCGTCACCGGCAAGCTGAGCGACGTCGCGGGGCTGCTGGTCGCCCCGCCCGTGCTCGCCCTCGTCCTCTCGCCGGGCCTCGCCCTCTCCCGGACCGGTTCCTCCCCTGTTCGCGCCCGGCTCGTCGCCCTGGTCGCGATCGCCGCCACCGGCGTCGGCTTCACCCTGGTCAAGACCACGGAGGCGGGCGCGGAACTCGCCTCACGGGCGTGGACCCTGGTCGCCGGCCCCTCGCTCGTCCTGGCCGACCCGACCGACCTGGTGGCCCTGCCCGCGCTGGGCGCCGCGTGGCTGGTCTGGCGCCGGTGCGGTGCCGGTCACCCGGCACGGCGGGTCCGCGCGCTGGTCATCGTCCCGGTCGCCCTCGTCGGGGTGACCGCGACCTCGGCCGAACCGGGGCCGCCCGCCGCGACCCAGGTCTTCGTACGTGGCGAGGCCATCACCGTGGTCATGGACCATGAGACCGAGATCGTCTCCAGCGACGGCGGCCGTACGTGGGCCGCCCTTCCCGTCCGGGAGCAGGGTCCCCGAAGCCTCCCGCCCTCGGACCCGCCGGAATCCTCCCCCCTGCCGGACGTGGCGTCCCCCTCGCCGAGCCCGGGGCTCGCGGAACCCGGGTCCTCGTCCGTCCCCGATCGGGTGACCCGGGCCTGCCTGCCCGACGAGCCCGCGCACTGCTACCGCGTCGTCCCTCCCCGGCTGGCGGTGGACGAGTCCCGGGACGGCGGGGCCGGCTGGGACACCGTGTGGGCGGTCTCCGAAGGACGCCAGGGGGCTCTCCAGCGGCGTACGGAGGAGCGGTGGTCACGGTCGTGGCAGGGTTCCTCGGCCATCGCGGTGCAACGCGTACCGGACGGGCACGTGGTGGTGGCGGCCAACGGCGACGACGGCATCGTCGTACGGGACGCGCGGGGAAACTGGCGGCGGATGGGCCTGTCCGACGGGGGTTTCTCCGCGAACGCGGCGATCCCGCTCGACGCGCCGGGTGTCGGACTGGCGACCGAGCACCGCATCGGCCTGTTCGTCGGCCTGCTCGGCTTCATGTCCGGCATGGCCGTGGCGCGCCGTCACGTGAGGCGGAACCCCGGCATGACCGTGTTCGCGCACGTTCTCGCCGCGGTCGGTTTCGTGCTCGCCCTGCCGTCCGGCGGGCGTTCCCACGACCTCATCGACTTCGGCGTTCTGGTGGCCGCGCTCGGTGGTTTCTGCGCCCTCGTCGCGACGCTCCTCGTCGCGCTGGCGGCGATCATCGCGCGCGTACCGGCGCGGACCTGGCTGGCGCTGGTCGTCATCGCCTCCTGTACGCCGCTGTCGATGTGGATGCTCTTCACCGGCTGGGAGTCGGGCGTCATCGACGACTACTCGACGGTGGGGTTCCTCGCCTGGCTCGTCGGCGGTGCCGGAGTGGGGGCGTCCGTCCTGGTCGGCTGGGCGGGCCCGGCGGGAGCGGAAGGGGCGGGGGAGACGGGGGAGATGGAGGGACGTCCGGCGTGAACGCGAGGAGGGCCCCGCCGCGCGGCGGGGCCCTCCTCACAAGCGGCCCCGAGCGGGCCTGAACGGTCTTGAGCGGGCCCGAACGGTCTACTTGACGGGTTCGAGCACGTCGAGGCCGACGTACGGCCGCAGGGCCTTGGGGAGCACGACGGAGCCGTCGGCCTGCTGGTGGTTCTCCAGGATGGCGACGATCCAGCGGGTGGTGGCCAGCGTGCCGTTCAGGGTGGCCACGTGCTGGGGTTTGCCGCCCGAGTCGCGGAAGCGGACGCCGAGGCGGCGGGCCTGGAAGTCGGTGCAGTTGGAGGTCGAGGTGAGCTCGCGGTAGCGGCCCTGGCTGGGCACCCACGCCTCGCAGTCGAACTTCCGCGCCGCCGAGGACCCCAGGTCTCCGGCCGCGGTGTCGATCACCCGGTAGGGGAGCTCGACCTTGGCCAGCATCTCCTTCTCCCAGTCGAGCAGGCGCAGGTGCTCGGCGTGCGCGTCCTCGGGACGCACGTAGGAGAACATCTCGACCTTGTCGAACTGGTGGACCCGGATGATGCCCCGGGTGTCCTTGCCGTACGAGCCCGCCTCGCGGCGGAAGCACGAGGACCATCCCGCGTAGCGGTGCGGGAGCGCGGAGCCGTCCAGGATCTCGTCACCGTGGTAGGCCGCCATCGGCACCTCGCTCGTACCGACCAGGAACAGGTCGTCGTCGGGCAGGTGGTAGACCTCGCTGGCGTGGGCGCCGAGGAAACCGGTGCCCTTCATCGACTCCGGCTTGACCAGCACGGGCGTGATCATCGGGACGAAGCCCGCCTCGATCGCCTGCTGCATGGCCATGTTGAGCAGCCCGAGCTGCAGCCGCGCGCCGACACCCCTCAGGAAGAAGAACCGCGAGCCCGAGACCTTCGCGCCGCGCTCCATGTCGATCGCGCCGAGCAGCTCGCCCAGCGCCAGGTGGTCCTTGGGCTCGAAGCCGAAGGACGGCTTCTCGCCGATCTCCTCCAGCACGACGTAGTCGTCCTCGCCGCCGGGGGGAGCCCCCTCCTCCACGAGGTTGGGGACCGTGTAGAGCAGCTCGTCGAGCTCGGCGCCGAGCCCCTCGGCCTCGGTCTCGGCGGACTTGACCTGCGAGGAGAGGTCCTTCGCCCGGCCCAGCAGGGCGGCCTTCTCCTCCCCGGAGGCACGGGAGACCGACTTGCCGACGGTTTTCTGCTCGGCGCGGAGCGTCTCGAAGCGACTCAGCGCGCCGCGCCGCCGCTCGTCGAGGTCGAGCAGCGTGTCGACGACAGAGTCGTCCTCACCGCGGGCACGCTGCGACGCCCGTAGCCGGTCGGGATCCTCACGAAGGGTACGCAGGTCAATCACAGCCACAAGGCTACCGATGTACGGCTCGCACCCGCGCCCGGATTAACCGTCCCGTCCCCCGCGGCGCCCGTTTCCGGCTGGTTCCCCGCTTGCCGGGACGCCTTTGGCGGACACTCTCCGGCGGGGGCCGGCTCGCGGGGGCGGGTGACGGTCAGACCTGGCCGGTGCGGACCCTGCTGAGCCAGCTCGCGGCCCCGGAGAAGTCGTCGTCGTTCGTGCCGTGCTTGATCTGCGGGAAGAGACCGTCGGCGCGCGGGTAGCTGCCCAGGAAGCGGACCTCGGCGGAGATCCGGTGCAGACCCGAGATCGCCTCCCCGACGCGGGCGTCGGCGACGTGGCCCTCGAAGTCGAAGTGGAAGAAGTAGCGGCCGATGCCGTCGCCGGTGGGCCGCGACTCGATGCGGGAGAGGTTGACGCCGCGGACGGAGAACTCGGTCAGCATCTCCAGCAGCGCGCCCGGGTGGTCGTCGGCGAGGAAGACGACCAGCGAGGTGCGGTCGGCCCCCGTCGGCTCGGGCAGCGGGCCGGGACGCGACACCTGGACGAACCGGGTGACGGTGTCGGTGCGGTCGCCGATCCTGGCCGCGAGCTCGACCAGGCCGTAGTGCTCACCGGCGATGCGCGCGGCGATGGCCGCGTCGTACGGCGAGCCGGGAAGCGCGACCTCCTGCGCCGCGGCGGCGGTCGACGGGGCGGCGACCACCACGGCGTCGGGCAGCTCGCGGGCGATGAAGTTGCGGCATTGGGTGATGGCCGCGGGGTGGGTGAAGACCCGCTTGATGTGGCCGATCTCGGTGTCGGGACGCGCCAGGAGCGAGAACTCGACGGGGAGCAGCAGCTCGGCGGTGATGAGCAGCGACTCGCCCCGGGCGAGCTCGTCGAGGGTGGTGGTGATGGCGCCTTCGAGCGAGTTCTCCATCGGGACGACGGCTCCGTCGGCCTCGCCTCGCCGGGCGGCGTCCAGGGCCGCGGTGACGTTCGGGCTCGGCAGGCGCTCGGCCTCGGGCGCCAGGATGCGCAGGGCTTCCTCGGTGAAGGTCCCCTCCGGTCCCAGGTAAGCGAGTTTCGACATGCCCCCAGGTTATCCGGCGATTGTTAGAAAATGTGCGGAGGATTACATACCGACGCGGCCGATCTCAGCGTGACCACTCGAAGTCTTTCCACGTCAGGGGCCGTTTCCGCTGGATCGTTCTTTTCGACGGCCACGTCCCGCCCGGCGCCGCCGTCCCTTCTGGCCG
The DNA here is from genome assembly GCF_042888905.1 of Streptosporangium sp. NPDC002721. Lineage (NCBI taxonomy): Bacteria > Bacillati > Actinomycetota > Actinomycetes > Streptosporangiales > Streptosporangiaceae > Streptosporangium > Streptosporangium sp. NPDC002721. Next base: position 409,914 of record NZ_JBIAQI010000003.1, on the reverse strand, counting down.
TCCCGCGTACGGGGCCGTATTCCGCCGGAGAGGCGACCGGAACCGCCAGGAGACAGAGAGTCAGGAGAGGGCCCGGAAGGTCTCTCTCCGTCTTGGCAGCCATACCCCCAGCAACCAGACCAGGGCCAGCGCGCCCAGGCCGAACCCGTTCTGCACGATCTTGCCGAGCACGGGACTGAGCACCGGGATCTCCGCGGCCTTGATCGTCACCCCCCACCAGGGGATGGGCAGCACGTAGTAGAGCCAGACCCCGGCGGCCACCCGGAGCCTGACCGGGTCGCGCCCGTCACCGGCCAGCGCGCCGAGCACCACGACCACCCAGGCGAGGTGGTGGATCCAGGCGACCGGTGACAGCAACACGGCCATCAGCCCGACCAGGGCGACCCCGGCCACGAGGTGTCCGTCGAGCAGGGCCCTGCGGGCGTGGCGGAAGCCGTACCAGGCGACCACGGCGACCAGCGCCATCCAGAGCAGGCTCGTCAGCACGTCGGGCAGGTAGAGCCGGATGAGCATGCCGCGCATCGACTGGTTGGTGGTCGCGGCGTTGGCGCCGAGCCGCTCGGGATCGAGCAGCGCCCGGAACCAGAAGTCGGCGGCGTCCGCCGGGATCACCAGGAACGGCAACAGGGTCAGCAGCCCGGCCGTGAGCGCGGCCACGAGGAAGGCGCCGCGGTGCTCCCGCCTCGCGCCGGGCCCGAAACCGGCGATGAGCAGGTAGATCAGGAAGACGCCGGGGGTGAGCTTGACCGCGGTGGCCAGGCCGATCAGCATGCCGCGCGGCCACACCGGGCGCCGGGCCACGCAGTCGGCCAGGCAGATCGCGACGAGCAGGATGTCCACCTGGCCGAAGCGGACCTGGTCCCTGATCGGCATCAGGTAGGTGCAGGCGATCATCAGGGCGGCGAACAGCAGCGGCGTCCACAGGCGGCCCGCCCCACCCGGCATGCCCGCCCCACCCGGCATGCTGCTTCCCTCGCCCGGCGTGCTGCGCTCCTCGCCCGGCGTGCCGTCCCTCCCGTTCGGCGTGCCGTCCCTCCCGTTCGGCGTACCCGGCACGGAGCCCGTCCCGCCGAGCGCCGCGCGGAAGGAGAGCACCGCGCGGAAGGAGAGCCAGACGGTGATCGCCAGGGTGAGGAAGATCAGCGCGGTCCAGGCCCACTGCGCCGCCGTCCAGGACATCGCCGCCAGCGGGGTGGCCAGCAGCGCCGCCACCGGCGGGTAGGTGAAGGGCAGCAGCTGCGGCGCGGGGGTGACGAACCCGTAGACGGGCCGCCCCTCCAGGACCGCCGCCCCGCCGGTACGGTAAACGTCCAGGTCGACCAGGCGCTGGTCGTCCACGTTGCCCAGCCAGTGGAGCACCAGCGGGGCCACCGCGGCGGCGACGAGCAGCAACGCGGGCAGCCATGCCAGCCGCGACAGCCACACCCGGGGGCGCCGGTCGGTCGTGGTCACCTCGCCAGTCCTCACGAGCAGGCAGGTTACCGTGGGGCCCGGGGAAACGGCCGCCCGACGGATACGGACAGGGGAACCGGATGGCTTCGACACACCGCGGTCACGGGGACGTGGGCCCCGCCACCGGCGGGATCTCGACGCGACCGGCGCTGCACCGGCCCGCCGGGACCGCCCCGGCCGCCGCGTCCCCGCTGCCGGCCCTGTCGTCGGCCCTGCCGACCCTGCCGCTGGTTCTGCTGCTTGCCCTGCTCTGCGTGCTTCTCGGCGTCCCCGGCGCCTCGCAGGCCTTCGCCGCCTCCGACACACCAGGGGTCGCGAAGGCTCCGGGCGCTCCGGGGGCCTCCGGCGCCGGTACGGCGGGCGCCCCGGCGAGGAAGCTTCCCGCGAAGGTTGTGATCATCGGGATACCGGGCCTGGAGTGGAGCGACCTGGACCCGCGACGGACCCCGAACCTGTGGAGGCTGGCGGACGAGGGCGGGTCCGCGTCCATGTCCACCCGGGCGGTCCCGCCGCCGGAGCGGGGGATCACCTGCCCGGTGGCGGGCTGGCTGACGGTGTCGGCGGGCCAGCGGGCGGGCGCGCCCGGCACGGGCTGCGAGCCCCCGCGCGCACCTGAGGCGGCCCCCGGCGGCGGGGCGAGCGTGCCTGGCTGGGCCGAGCTGTCCGCTTTCAACGCCGCGACCTCCTACCGGCCGGTTCTCGGGCAGCTGGGCGAGCTCGCGACCGGAGCGGGCCTGAAGGTGGCCGCCGTCGGGCCGGGAGCCGCGCTCGCCGCCGCCAACAGGTCAGGAAAAATCGGGAAATATGCGGCGAGCATCGAGGACCTGGGCGACCTGTCCCCGTACGGGCTGATCGTGGTCGAGGCCGGCGACCTCACCGGGGCCTGGACCACCGGCGGCCTCCCCCTGCCCGGCACCCCGAACAGCACTCCGACCGGCACCCCCACCAACACCCCGAACAGCACTTCGGCCGACACCCCCACCAACACCCCGGACGGCGCCGCAGGCGGCTTTCCCGACGACATGACCGCCCAGGTCAGACGGGAGGCCGCGGCCGGGGCCGACCGCGTGGTGGGCGCGGTGCTCGACCGACTGACCCCGTCACCGGTGACGGGGAACCCGGTGACGGGGACCACGGTCCTGGTCGGGGGCCTGGCCGACACCTCGGCGGCGCCCCACCTGCACGTGGCGATCGCCCGGGGCCCGTCCCCCGACGGGGGGACGTACGCGCGCGGCTACCTCACCGCCACCTCCACCCGCCAGGACGGCCTGGTCACGAACACCGACCTGACCGCCACCGCGATCGGCCTGCTGGGCATGAAGGTCCCCCACGGGGTCGTGGGACGCGCCTGGCTGGGCGACGTGCCGAGCGGGGAGCAGGTCGCGGCGAGGGCCGGGAAGCTGGCCGACGACGACCTGGCGAGCCAGGTGCTGCGCGAGGTGAGGGGGCCGTTCTTCGCGGTGTTCGTGGCGGTGCAGATCCTGTTCTACCTGCTGGCCGCCGTCGCGATCCGCCGCGGCTGGGGCGGTTCCCGCGCCCTGGCGGCCGTCCGGGTCGTCGCCGTGGTCAGCGGGGCGATCGCGATCTCCACCTTCCTGGCGCAGCTGGTCCCCTGGTGGAGCCTGCCCGCGCCGATGGTCTGGGTGATCGTGACCATCCTCGGCCTCGCCTGCGCGATCGCCGGGGTGGCGCTCGCCGGGCCGTGGCGGGCCCACCCGCTCGGCCCGCTGACGGTGGTCGCCGCCGTCACCTCGGTGGCGCTGCTGGCCGACGTGATGACCGGCTCGGCGCTGCAGGTGAACGCGGTCACCGGCTACGAGCCGGTCACCGGCGGGCGCTTCTACGGTTTCAGCAACATCGCCTTCGCCGTCTACTCCGCGGGCACGATCCTCGCCCTCGCCGGGATCGCCCAGTGGCTGATCTCGCGTAACCGCCGGGCGCTCGCGCTCGCGGTGTGCTCGGCGTACGGCGGGCTGGCGGTGTTCGCCGACGGCTGGCCCGCGTGGGGTGCCGACTTCGGCGGGGTCCCGGCGTTCCTGGTGGGGGTGGCGGTCTTCCTGATCCTGCTGTCCGGCGGGCGGATCTCGCTGGTCAAGCTGGTACTGGTCGGCCTCGCGGGCGGCCTGCTGATCGGCGCCATAGCTGTGGTCGACTGGCTGCGGCCCACCGAGCAGCGCACCCACCTGGGCGCCTTCGTGCAGCAGGTGCTGGACGGGGAGGCCTGGACCGTGGTCGGCCGCAAGTTCGGCGCGATGATCGGGGTCACGGTCGGCAACTGGTCGCTGTCGCTGCTCTCGCTGGTCGCGCTGGCGTTCCTGTTCCTGGTGCTCGACCGCCCGTCGCGGTGGGGCGCGTCGGCCCTGGGCCGGGCCTACGCGCTCGCGCCCGCGCTGCGCGCCGGGCTGCTCGGGGCGCTGGCCTGCGCGCTGATCGGGTTCCTGATGAACGACTCGGGCATCGCGATCCCGGCCATGGCGCTCACGGTCGCGGTGCCGCTGACGCTGGCCGCCTGCGTGCGCGCCGTCCGGCTCTCGCCGCCCACCACGCCAGGGCGGCCGTCAGTGCCAGCAGCGTCCACGGCACCACCGTCTCCCTGAGCAGGGTCTTCGTCCAGAGCAGGTCGTCGGGCCGCAGCGCCTCCCTGGCCGGGAGATAGCCCAGCGACAGCACGACGACCCTGGCCACCATGAACGCCTCCAGCGCGGGCCAGGAGGCCATGGCCAGCAGCGCGAAGGCCAGCCCGTCGTACCAGGGCAGCGCGTACGGCGCGGCGAACAGCCAGGCGACCACCATCGCGGCGGCGACGGCGGGCGCGGTGTCGGCGGGCGATGTGCCCAATGTTCCTGACGCTCCCTGCGGTCTTAAAACCCGCAGCACCAGCCAGGCCAGGCAGGCCATCAGGAGCAGGGACCCGACCTGGATCCAGGCCGAGTAAGCGCCCGGCCCGAAGAGCGACTGGAGCCCCGCCTTGACGAGCTGCCAGGGCGTGGCGAGGGAGACCTTCTTGCTGGCGGCGCTCACCTGGTCGAGCACGTGCGGCCCGGCGACGGCGTAGACCGCCACCACGGTGGCCGTCGCGGTCCCCGCCACCACGGCGAGCCTGCCGGGCGAGCGGCGCAGCTCCCACGCCGGTCCGAGGGCGACGAGCCCGGCGTTGAGCTTGACGCCGATGCCCACCCCGAGCAGCAGCCCCGAGGCGGCCCCGCGGACCGTGAGCGCGGCGACCATGCAGGCGATGGCCAGGGTGTCGACGTGCATCCCCGCGGCCAGGTGGTAGATCATCAGCGGGTTGACCGTCCACAGCAGCGCCGCCCGTCGCTGGAGGTCCGCGTTCCCCCTGGCGAAGCGGTGCAGCAGCAGCGCCGTACCGGCGAACGCCGCCGCGTTGACGACGGCCATCGCGAACACCGTCAGCCTGACCGAGTCGCCGCCCACGAGACTGGCCAGCGCCTGCACGGCGGTGGCGACCGGACCGTAGACGCTGGTCACACCGCCCCACTCCTCCACCGCGCCGGTGACCGGGTCACCGGGCAGGGTGGCGGGGGTGATCGCGTACGGGTCCTGGCCGAGCGTGACCAGGCGGCCGTACGCGGCGTAGTTGAGGTGGTCGGCCGAACCGGAGGGCGGCAGGAAGGCGAGCAGGCCCGCCACGGCGCATCCGGCGGCGAGCAGCCAGCGCGGGTCGGGCTTCCACCGGGACCTGAGCGCGGCGGCGAGCCCGAGCCCGCCCAGCACGATCGCGAAGGCGCCCATGGCGATGACCAGATGGGCGCCGGGGTGGGCCTCCAGCGAGTACGGAGGGTGCCAGGAGGGGCCCGGCAGCCTCGGGACCATGGCCGAGGGGCCCAGCAGCCCGATCAGGACCGTGGCCGCCACCGAGAGCCCCACGGCTCCGAACGCGGCGACGTCGAGCCCGCGCGGCGTATCGCCGGCGGGACTCCGCCTCTCGTCGACGACCGACGCATCCCGAGTCACCCGCAAATTCCAGCACACCCGGCACGGTGCCCGGTGCGCTGCCCGCCGAGCCACCCGGTGCCCGGCTGCCCGGATCGGCGATCCGGGCAGCGGTGTGCACCGCCGGTACGTACCGGCGGACCGGGGCTGCGATCCGGGCAGTGGTAGGTGCCGGCGGTCCGGAACAGCGGTGCGGACCCGATCCAGATCGACCGTGCGGGGTGGGGAGCGCTGCTCAGGAGCGCTGGTCAGGAGCGCTGGTCAGGAGCGCTGGTCAGCGGCGTGCCAGGAGGGCTCGGGCGACGTCGCGGAACTGCCTGGCCCGGTGGATCTGGGCCTTCCAGTCGGTGCCGGTGGCCCGGTGCGCCATCTCGACCGGGACCTCGCGCACGCGAAAGCCCTTCCTGAGCAGGTCGATCGTGAGACCGGTCTCCACGCCGAAGCCGCGCGCCAGCGGCCGGGCGGCCTCGAAGGCGGCCCTGGTCAGGCAACGCTGCCCGTTGAGCGGCTGGGCGGGCGCCCAGCCGGTGGCTCGCTCGACCCCCTCGCGCGCGAGCCTCACGACGAACCCGTGGCCGCCGAGCTTCACTCGGGTGACGAAGACGGCGATCGTCATGTCGGCCTCACCCGACACGACCGGCTCGATCAGCGGCGCGGCCGTACGGGCGGTCTCGCCCAGGTCCGCGTCGAGGAACAGCAGGTGCCGGGGCTCCTCGCCGTCGAGCAGGCGCACGGCGTGGGCGCCGCTCTCCATGGCGGCGGCCTTGCCCCGGTTGTGGCTGTGCCGCACGACCCGGGCCCCGGCGGCCTTGGCCACCCGCCCCGTCTGGTCGACGGAGCCGTCGTCGACGACCACGACGAGATCGACGCCGGGCAGCGCCAGGACCGCGGCCACGGTGGCCCCGATCCTGTCGCCCTCGTCCTTGGCGGGAATGATCGCCGCCGTGCCGGTCATCGAACACCTCCAGTGTGGAGACCCCGGGCATCAGCCACAGGGAGGACGTCATCCTTGGGAATCGGAGGTCAGCAGCTTCTCCGGCACGGTCTCGTGCACGACGAAGACGGAGTCGAGACCGGTGACCTGCAGGATCTTGCGTACGGCGGGCCGGGGCGCCGCCACCTCCAGTGTGCCGCCCCGCTCGCGCAGTCGCTTGAGCGCGGAGAGCAGCACGTTCATGCCGGTGGAGTCGCAGAACTCCACGGCGGACATGTCGAGGACGACAAGCATGGTCTGGCTCTGCCCAAGCAGCCGGGTGAACTCGGCCTGCAAACGAGGCGCGGTGTATAGGTCGATTTCGCCAACGATGGTCACGACGGTGTGCCCGGCATGAGATCGACTTGAGACTTTTAGCTCCACAGCGGGCACACTAGCGGCGCGAGAGCCGCTGGTCACGTTCTCTTGAACAACCCGAGTCGTCCGCCCTTTGTCCCCCGTTTCCGCCTCACGGAAACCCTGAGTGCGCGAAGCTTGACACTAAGCAACACCGGCTTGGCCGGAAAGGGGAGGAGACCCGGCGCCTCCCGTTCGTCGCTGCGCCACGTCAGTGGCGGCCGTTGAGTTACAAGAAACGGGCTCGAACGCATCCATGAACACCGACCTACCTGAGGACCTCCAGCGACAGCGGCTCCGGGAGCACCTGGAGTCCATGATCACTCGTACCGACAAGGCCACCTCGTGGCGCGACGCGGCGAGTTCACTGCGGGGCCTGGTGAACCACGAGGGACACGTCCCGATCAGAACCCGCCTGTCGATCGAGGACCTCGACTTCCTCGAAGGAGCGCGCGAAGAGCTCCTCGACTTCGCCACGCTCGGCGTCAGGCTGCTCGACCTGCACCAGCCGCGCGACGCGGGCGGCATCACCAGCGACGCCGCGCATCCGATCCTGCGCTGCCGCAGCTGCATGTGGCGCTGGCCGTGCCCGACGTTCCGGGCGATGGTGGAGTCTCTCGGCACCACCAGGAGGCTGACCTCCTGCCAGCACGTCGAGCCCGACACCGAGGGCGGCGAGTGCGCCCAGATGACCCTCATGGTCTCCGTGAGACCCGAGGGCCCGCAGGACACCCCGGGCCCGGTCACGCCCGCGCCGGCCGCCAACGGAGCGGCCAACGGAGCGGCCAACGGATCCGCCAACACCAACGGCTCCAGCGGCCCCAACGGTTCCGGCGGCCCCAACGGTTCCGGCGGTTCCGGCGGCTCCGGCGGCTCCGGCGCGACCTGACCGCTCACCGGCCGCCCGGCCCTCCGCGCGACCCTCCACCGGGCCCTCCGCACGACCCTCCACCGGGCGCTCCCCCCGCCCCGCCCGCCGGGCACCCGCTCGCGTTCCCCGCCGCCCGCCGACGCCCACTCGACCCGGGCCGGACCGGGCACAGGTCCCTCAGGCGGAGAGCGGCAGACAGATCTCGAAACGGCAGCCGGGACCGGAGTTGACGACGCCGATCGTTCCCTCGTGGGCCTCGACGATGCCGCGCGCGATCGCCAGGCCGAGACCCGCCCCTGCGCCGTACGCGCTGGGGGTACGGGCCGCCTCGCCGCGGAAGGCGACGTCGAAGACGCGGGGCAGGTCGTCGGCCGGGATGCCACCGCAGCCGTCGGCGACGGACAGGCGGGCGACGCCGTCCTCGACCGAGGCCCGCACCACGACCGTGCCGTCGCCCGGCGTGTGCCTGATCGCGTTGACCACCAGGTTGCGCAGCGCCCGGGAGAGCTGGGCCGCGTCGGCCTGGACGGGGACCATCGGGCCGGCCTCGCCGGTCAGCCGTACCCCCTTGCCCCTGGCCAGCTCCTCCACCCCGGCCAGCGCGTCGGCGACCAGCTCGTCGAGGGCGATCCGGCCGAGCGACAGGCGCAGCGTCCCCGCGTGGATCCTGGACAGCTCGAACAGGCCGTCGACCATGCCCGACAGCCGGTCCACCTCCAGGCGGATCTGCCGGTGATAGCGGCCGACGGTCTCCGGATCGGCGACCACCCCGTCCTCCAGGGCCTCGGCCATGGCCCGCATGCCCGCCAGCGGGGTGCGCAGGTCGTGGCTGACCCAGGCGACGAGCTCGCGGCGGGCGCTCTCCAGGGCGCGCTCGCGCTCGTGACCGAGACGCAGCCGCCGGTACGCCCGGTCCAGGCTCCCGGCGATCGTGCCGAGCTCCGCGGGCAGCCCGGCGGGAGGCGCGAACTCCCCCGAGGCCGGTACGGCGTGCACGGCGTCGACGAGCCTGCGGCTGGCCGCCACGACCCGGCGCGAGAGCACCGTCGCGACGCCCAGCCCGACCAGGCCGCCCACGACGACCACGCTGAGCACGATGTCCCTCGACGTCCCCTCGATGATCATTTTCAGGGTGAGGGCCGTCATGCCGCCGACCGTCGCCACGACGGTCACCACGACGACCACCGCGAGCATCACGCCGATCGACCGCTCGCGCAGCAGCCGCATCGCGCCCAGCCCCGCCAGCGCGACCAGCAGGCCGAGCCCGGCGGTGACCGCGACGATCACCAGCATCTCGGGGATCACGGCTCCGCCAGCGGCTCGTAGCGGTAGCCGACGCCCCACACGGTGACGATGCGCCGGGGATCGGTCGGGTCGGGCTCGATCTTCTCGCGGAGGCGGCGGACGTGGACGGTCACCGTGGACGAGTCGCCGAAGGACCACCCCCAGACCTGGTCGAGCAGGGCGGAGCGGCTGAAGGCCTGGCGGGGGTTGCGCATCAGGTGGGCGAGGAGGTCGAACTCGCGGGCGGTCAGCATGATCTCGTCACCGCGGAGCCGCACCTCGTGGGCGCCGACGTCGACCGTGAGCTCGCCGTCCCTGAGCACGCCGGTGCCGGCCGGCAGGGAGGCCCCGCGCGCCCGCCGCAGCACGGACTGCACGCGCAGCGCCAGCTCCCGGGGGCTGAAAGGCTTCGTGACGTAGTCGTCGGCGCCGGTCTCCAGGCCGACGACCCTGTCCATCTCGTCGCCGAGCGCGGTCAACATGATCACCGGGACCGGCCACCGCTCCCTGAGCTTCCTGCAGACCTGGAGCCCGTCCATCTTGGGGAGCATCAGGTCGAGCACCATCAGGTCGGGCGGGTCGGCCAGCGCGCGCCTGAGCGCCTCGGCGCCGTCTCCGACGCACTCGACCACGTGACCGTCGCGTTCCAGATAGCGGGCCACGACCTCGGCCACCATCGAATCGTCGTCGACCACCAGAATCCGCGCGCTCATGCCCCCACGGTAGGCCCCGGGGGAAGGATCGCTGAGCCATGTCATCGGTCCGTAAGCACCCGATCGTTATGACCGTCGTTACGGCCGGGACGCCCGGTGCCGCCCCGTCCGGCGTACGGTAGATCGCATGAGTCGTATCGTGCTGGGGGTCCTGGGCGTCCTGCTCGCGCTGTACGTGGTGTTCGGGTTCGTGCTGCCTGCCCTCTTCGGCCTGCTGAAGTTCGCGCTCGTCCTGGCGCTGATCGCCTTCGTGGTCGTCGCGCTGGTCACCGCGGTGGCCAGGTCCAAGCGGTGAACCTGCTGCTCACCGTCCAGACCCTGGCGGTCTGGATGTTCGACGGCGGCGGTGTCCTGACGGCCGCCGCCGTGGTCGGGCTGGGCGTGCTCCTGCTCGTCTGGGCGCTGCGCCCGGCGCCCGTCACCTCGGGCGCTGAGTCGCGCTCGCCCATGTCCCGGCGCGACCGGGCCAGGCGGACGATGTTCGTCCGCCAGCGCGATCCCGACGCGGCCGGGAGGTCCCGGCCCAGAGCACCCTCCGCGGGCCCGGCGCCCGCGTAGCTCTCCGCGACCTGCCGCGATCCCCGTGCCACACGCGCACGTGACGCGTGGCAGGCATGCCCCGTAACGCGCGTGATCACCGTGTACGCACGTGATTCGCCGCGTCCCGGAGGCCCCCGGCCGTCGCGCGCCACGCGCACGTGCCCCGGAAACCTCCGGCCGCCGCACCACGCGCCCCGGAAAGCTCCGGCCACCGTGCGCCACGCGCCTCGGAGGCCCCCGGCCGCCGTGCGCCGCGCGCACGTGCTCCGGAGACTCCGGCCGCCGTGTGCCGCGCGCACGCGTCCCGGGACGACCTCGCGGTCCGCGGGCGCCCTCTGTGCCGTCTCCACTCCGCTCAGAAGGGCCCCTCCATGTTCGACCCCGTCATCTCGTTCACCGCCGGCCTCATCGCCGCGCTCGCCGGGCCGCTGGGCTCCACCGCCCTGGCGATCGTCGTGTTCACCGTCCTCGTCCGGCTGCTGCTGCTCCCGCTCAGCGTCATGCAGGCCAGGGGCGAGCGGGCCAGGGTCCGCCTCGCGCCGGAGCTCCAGAGGCTCAAGAAGCGCCACGGCCGCAACCCCGAGCGGCTCCAGCGGGAGCTCGCCGCCCTCTACGCCAGGGAGAGGACCTCACCGCTGGCCGGGTGCCTGCCGTCCGTGGCGCAGATGCCGTTCATGATGGTGACGTACCAGGTGTTCATCTCCTCGACGATCGCCGGGCAGGCCAACGCGCTGCTGACCCACGGGCTCCTCGGGGTGCCGCTCGGCCAGCAGTTCGCGGGCACGGTGGCCGGGTTCGGGCTGATCAGCGGCCCCACCCTGGTCTTCGCCGGGCTCTTCCTGCTGCTCCTCGCCGTGGCGTGGATCACCTCCCGCCGGATGCGGCGCACGATGAGCGAGGACCTCCAGCCCGCGGCGCTGCGCCGGATGCTGCCCCTGCTGCCGTACGGGACCGTCCTGGTCGCCGCGGTGCTGCCGCTCGCGGCCGGGATCTATCTCCTCGCCTCGACGGCCTGGACGGCCGGGGAGAAGGCGGTTCTGCACCGCCCGGCGCTCGCCGGGAGGTGAACGTCGCCCGGCCGAAAGACGCCGGGTCCGTCCCGCTTCACGGCGTGTGAAGGGTCCTGTCCCGCTTCACGGCGTGTGAAGCGGGACAGGACCCGGGAAGAGGCTTATCCGCACTCCCTAAGAGCGGGTTCGGGGGCGGAAACATGGCCGTTACCTACCGTGTCGACCGCGGTCACCACCGCCCACACCGTGGTGATGTCCCCCTCATGCCTGACCCCCCACGTGGAGGCCAGATACTCGACGATTCCCAGACCTCGCCCTCCCAGGGAGGAGAGCGTCGGGCGTCCCGCCCGCGGTTCGGTGGCCGCGCCACCGTCACTCACAGCGACCTCGACATGCTCCTCGGTCCAGCGCCATGACACCCTGATCTGTCCTGACGGCAACGGGTGGGCGTGACGCAGCGCGTTGCTCAGCAGCTCGCTGACCACGAGCACCGCGTCCTCGATAGCGGTCTCGTACACACCCCGTTCCTGCAGGTCAGAGCAGAGGCGTTGGCGTGCGACAGCGACGCTGGACGGTGCATACGGCAACAGAACGACGCTCGACGCACTCACCTCCCCGTATGCCTGTTCCCCCTGAGGAACTCACCCCAGTACGACCGAAATGCCCCGTTAGATAGTCTTGGAAACCGCGCACCAATTACAGCTTGTGCACATTCGACAATAGATCAGCACATCCGTTACCGACTCGTTACCGCCTCGGCGTGTCGATCAGGTAAGGGCGCCCGGCGTGTCGGCGATACGGAGAGCGAGCCTCATCCGGGTGCCGCCGGAGGGGCGCGGATGCGCCGAGACCTCCCCGCCCTGGGCCCGCGCGAGGCTCCGCACGATGTAGAGGCCGAGGCCGACGCCGCCGAACCTGCGGCGGTCACCGCTCTCGGCCTGGACGAAGCGCTCGAAGACCCGCTCCCTGCTGGCGTGGGCGATGCCGACCCCCTCGTCGTCCACCACCAGCACGACCCTGTCGCCCTCGGCCCACGCCTCGACCCTGATCAGGCCGCCGTCCGGTGAGTACTTGAAGGCGTTCTCCAGCAGCTGGGCGAGCAGGATGTCGGTGGCCAGCGCGTCGCCGGAGACCGGGGGGAGGTCCTCGGGGACGTCGACCTCGACCCGGTGCAGGTCCGACAGGATCGGCAGGCCCAGCGTCGCGCCCCGGACCAGCTCGGCCAGGTCGAAGCTCTCGATCCTGAGCGTGAGCTCGCCGGCCCCCGCGCGCGAGCCGAGCAGCAGGTGGTCCATGAGCTGGCCCAGGGAGCGGGCACGCTCGGCGATGGTGTGCACGGCGGCGCGGCGCTCGGTGTCGGCCATGCTGTCCCAGCGGCTGTCGAGCGTGCTGGCGAAACCGCGGACCACGGTGATCGGCGTGCGGAGCTCGTGGCTGGTGGTGGCCAAGAAGAGGTCCTTCGCCTCCTCCAGCTCCTTCGCGCGGGTGACGTCGCGGAAGTCGACCACGATCTCGCCCGTCTCCACGATCTCCGCGCAGAGCACGTCCAGCCAGGTGCCCGAGGGCAGCTGGATGCTGAGCTTGTCCCCCGGGCCCGGCAGCTGGAACGGCGGCGGCCCGCCGATCACCTCGGCCGCGTGGAAGCCCGTCAGCTCGCTGGCGGCCGGGTTCCACCGGACGACCCGTCCCGTGTCGTCGAGGACCGCGATGCCGTCGGCGCTGGCGTCGAACACCGCCCGCTCGTGGGCGCGCTGGCGTACGGCCTCCTGGTAGGCCATCGCGTTGCCCAGGGCGATACCCGCGTGACCGGCGAGCAGCTCCAGCAGCTCCAGCTCCAGGTGGCCCGCCTTGCGCTTGGCGAACAGGGCGTACAGCGCGCCGTACGACCGCCCGCCCATCGCCGCGAGGCCGAGCGCGATGGTGTGCAGGCCGGGCAGTTGCGACCAGATCAGCCGGTCCAGGCGGTCCTGGTCGCCGGTCTCCAGCAGGACGGTCCTGCCCTCGCGCAGCAACTTGCCGACCAGGCTGGTGCGCAGGTCGGCGGTGGAGTCGCGCATCGGGTCGGGAAGGTTGTGGCAGGCCACGAGGCGGAGCCGGTCACCCTCGATCATCACGAACCCGCCCGCGTCGGCCCCGGTCAGGTCGGTGAGGCTCGCCGCGATCCGGTCGAGCACAGCGGGCAGCTCCAGCTCGGCGTTGATGTCGGCGACCACGTCGGTGAGCCTGCGGACGAGCTGTGCCCGGCGGGCGTTGCGGTCGTTGGCGGTCTCGTCGTCCTGGGCCAGGTGGTAGACGCTGACGTAGCCGAGGAAGGCGCCGTCCGGCGCGGACATCGCGCCGGTGTCGACCCGTACGTCGAGCAGGCCGCCGTCGCGGTGGAACCGCTTGGTCCGCAGCGAGACCTGGCCGCCGGTGCGCACCTTCTCCAGGACCGCGTTGTGCTCGGCCGTCAGCTCCTCGGGAACCACCGGCACCCGGCGGCCGACCGTCTCGTCGGCCGACCAGCCGAAAAGGCGTTCTGCGGCGGGATTCCAGGTGAGAACCGTCTGCTCGCGATCGATGGCGACGATCGCGTTGGGCGCCGCGGCGACGACCCCGCGGCCGATGCCCCCGTCACTGTCGGCCCTGTAGTCCACCACACACCCATAGTGCCGTCTCGACCGGCCTGATCTTGGCACTTTCGTCCCGCACGTGTTGCCACTGGCCGGGCGATCCGTCCGATACTCTGCGGTCACCACACACCTGGATACGAAAGGGTGGGGCCATGTCATCCGGCGACATCGATGCATTGCTACGGGTGACCTCGCCCGACTACGTCGGCAAGAGCCATCCCGACATCGCGTTCGGCACGCTCGACGGCCCGCTGGGGCGCCTCACCCTCGCCGTGACGGGCAGGGGTGTGGTGGCCTGCAGCTACGAGGACGAGAACGTCGTCTTCGAGCGCGTCAGCAGGGAGGTCGGCACGTTCATCGGCCCCGACGCCCGGCGGCTCGACCCGGTGCGCCGGGAGCTGGACGCCTACTTCTCCGCCCGGCTCCGCGCCTTCACCATCGCCGTCGACCTGCGCCTGGCCACCCAGTTCTCCAGGACCGTGCTGCAGATGATGCTCGCGGTGCCGTACGGGACGGTGACGACCTACCTGGAGATCGCCGAGCGGATCGGCAGGCCGCGCGCGCTGCGCGCCGTCGGCAACGCGCTGGGCAGCAACCCGGTGTGCGTCATCGTGCCGTGCCACCGGGTGGTCGAGAGCGAGGCCGTCCTCGGCGGGTACGCCGGGGGCCCGGCCGCCAAGGAACGCCTGCTGCGCATCGAGTCCGCCGCCCTGCTCCGCGGCCCCGGCGGCGCGTAGGCCTCTTCCGCGCCAGGAAACTGTCAGGAGCGGCGCCGGAGCGCGCCGAGCCCCAAGGTGACGAGACCCGCGACGAGGAACGCGCCGACGGACGCGCTCATCCACGGCTGCGGGACGAAGCCGAGCGCGTCGCGGGCCCCCTGCCAGAACGAGGTCCACCACGCGAGTTGCGAGCCGGCCGGCAGCGCGGCGAGCATCCACCAGGTCACGAAGCCCAGCACCCACGGAAGCACCATGAGCGGGCGCGAGGGTGCGGTCTCCGAGGTGTCCCAGCGCCTGTCGCCGCCGAGCAGGAAGTAGTCCACGGCGAGCACCGCGAACATCGGCACGAAGACCGCCCCGATGAGGCCGAGGAAGCCGGTGTAGGTGTCGGCGCTGACGAAGATCGCGAGCAGGGTGACCAGCGCGCCGATGACCGCGGAGATGACCCGGCGGTCCAGCCTGGGCAGCAGGTTCTGCAGCGACATCGCGGTGGAGTAGACGTTCACGAACGACTGGTCGGTCTCGCGCAGCACCAGGATGCCGAAGAACAGCGGGCCGAGGGCCGCGGCCACGAACGGGTCCCAGACCTGGTTCGGGTCGTTGCCGACCAGCGCGAGCGCCGCGATGCCGAGGGTGAGGCAGGCCACCTGGGCGATCGTGTAGCCGCCGACGACCCCGGTGAAGGCGGCCCGGCCCGAGCGGGAGAAGCGGGCGAAGTCCGCCGCGACCGGCACCCACGAGACCGACAGCGCGATCACGTAGTCGACCGAGGGGGCGAACGCCTCCCAGGACCCGCCGCCGATCGCCGGTCCCCGCTGGAACAGGGCGACCATGAACCAGATCATCGAGATCACCACGCCGGCGGTGACGTACCTGCGGAGCAGGCGGACCGCTCCCAGCGGCCGGATGGTCAGCGCGGTGGTGATCACCCCCGCGACCACCACCCAGACCGCGTAGGGCACCTCGACGCCGAACGACCCGGCGATGGCCTGGGCCCCCTGGGCGATGA
This sequence comes from Streptosporangium sp. NPDC002721, assembly GCF_042888905.1. Classification (NCBI taxonomy): domain Bacteria; kingdom Bacillati; phylum Actinomycetota; class Actinomycetes; order Streptosporangiales; family Streptosporangiaceae; genus Streptosporangium; species Streptosporangium sp. NPDC002721. Next base: position 394,420 of record NZ_JBIAQI010000003.1, on the reverse strand, counting down.
CCCACAGCTCGAAGGCCCCCCAGCCCAGCATCTGGACGATGTTCAGCACGGTCGGCAGGTAGGAGAGCCTGGCCCCGAACAGCCCGCGCAGCAGGACCATCGCCGGAGCGCCGGTCCGCTGCCCGGGAATCGCGGCCAGGCCGACCATCGCGGTGCCGATGACGCTGCCCACGACGGCGGCCAGGATCGCGGCCACGAAGCTCAGCGGCCGGTCCCCGAGCGGGTTGATCAGCGTGATCGCGCCGGAGAACCCGAGCAGGCTCACCCCCAGGTTGGCCCAGAGCGCGCCCTGGTCGAGCACGCCGAGGGCCTTGGGGGGAGCCTCACCGAGGGTGAGGGGCGCCTCGACCGCCCCGGGGCTCCCGGAGTCGCCGGAACCCTTGGAATCAACGGTGGCAGACGTCATCACGCACACTCCCTACGCCGGCATTACCCGGACAGGTTCATGCGGTCGGCGGTGCGTCCGAGGGTCAAAGACCCTCCGCGTGGTTCCGCCCTCTCAGCCCGGTCACGCCCGAGCTCCCGCGGTAGACATTCGCCCTGATTATGCCATCCATTCCTTTCTTGGCAAGGGCCCTCTCGTCTTGGCGAGGACCTCCTCGCGCGCCGCACGGCCCCCGTCCACGGGCGCCCCGGCCGGCGGTGCCGCCGCCGAGGACGTCCCCTCACGCGGTCCGGACGGCTCAGGCGACGAAGGGGTCCTGGCCGCTCTCGGCGACCATCGGACGCCCCGCGCCGTCCCAGGACTGCATGCCGCCGCCGACGTTGATCGCGTCCCAGCCGACGTGGTTGAGCCAGGCGGCGGCGTTCGCGGAACGGCCGCCGACCCGGCAGATCACGTAGACGGGCGCCCCCTTGGGCACCTCGTCGACCCGGGACTGCAGCTCGCCCAGCGGGATGTGGACGGCACCGGGCGCGTGCCCGGCACGCCACTCGTCGTTCTCTCGTACGTCGAGCAGGAACGCGTCATCCGGCACGGCCTGTGCCTCGACCTCAGGAACACTCATGCGCCCATTGTTTCCAACTCCTCCACCGGATGGAGCGCAAAGCCCCGTGGATGCCCTCATCCGGACCTTCAATTTCCCCTGATAGGGGGCTAATTCGGTACGTCCGCCCCTACCAGATCGCCCGGCTCGGGCGGCCGTACGACGGCGAGGTCAGGGCACGTCCCAGAAGGCGAGTTCGTGGGCCATTCCCTCGGTGAACAGCTTCCCCGCCCTGTCCGGGTCCGGCGCCGCCTCGTCGATCATCACCGCGATGCGCCCGGTCAGCTCGGCGAAGGCCGGGTGGGCGTAGGTGTCGATCCAGGCCCGGTAGCGGGGCTCGTCCGGCGGGTTCTCCGCCAGCGCGCGGCCGAGCGTGGAGTAGCCCCACATGCAGGGGTAGAGCGCGGCCAGGCCGTCGGCGTAGACGGCCGCGGAGTCGAGCAGGAACGAGGTGTACGCCGCGCAGGCCGGGCCCTTCCTCGCCCCGCCGAGGTCGGCGCCGAACTCGGCCGACAGCGACCGGTGCAGGCTCAGCTCCTCGTGGAAGGTGGCGTGCGCCAGGTCCACCAGGTCGCCCAGATGCCCGTCAGGGGCCTGCCAGGCGAGCCGCGAGAAGACGCGGACGTAGTCGAGCAGGAACAGGTAGTCCTGCTCCAGCCACGACCGGAACACCGGCTCGGGCAGGTCCCCCCGCGCGATGCCCGCGACCGTCGGGTGGGCGAGCTGCGCCTCGACGAGCGGGCGGCCGATGGCGTGGAGTTCCTCAGAAACGCTCATGGGTCGGAGATTGTGTCAGGTCAGGGTGGCGGCCCCGAAGGAGACGCCGAAGCGCTTGCACCAGATGGTGACGGACCTCAGGCTGTCGAGGTCGGCCCCGGCGGGGACGGCGTAGTTGGCGTTGCCCCTGTTGCCCTTCAGCTCGCCGAGTTCGAGGTGCTCGCCGTCGTCCAGGTTGAACCATCCGGCCCTGCCCTCCTTGACGGGCTGGTCACTGAGCCAGACCCGCAGGTCCGGGCCGTCGGAGGTGTCCAGGTTCTCGATCCGCAGGACCCGGCTCCCGTCGGGCAGCTCCAGCATCCTCGCCCTGCCCTCGGTCTCGTGCTCGTGGGAGACGAACGTGCCCGTGGCCAGGACCTTCGGCTCCCGGGCGGGCGTGGTCGGCGCGGCGGGGGTGGCGGACGCGGCGGGCTCCGTGGTTCCGGTGGCCTCCGGGCCGGGGGACGCCGGGGACGCCGGGGACGCCGCTACGGCGGGCAGCGCCTCGTTCACCTCGACGGTGGTGAACAGGCGCCACGGCTGGAACAGATACAGCGCGACACCCAGCGCGACGGCGCCGAACGCCAGGACGCCCCAGGTGACGGGATGTCGGAGCAACCTCTTGACTCTCATCGGATACCTCCGGCCTCCGGTGACGGGGGGACGTCGAGATCTCTCTGGTCTCGGTGCCGACGCTACCGGCGACACCGTCCTCGATCGCTTACGGAGTGCTTACGACCGCGAGACGACCTTGAGACGACCTTGAGATGACCGCGAAGCACCGGTGAGGCGACCGTGAAGCGCCCGCGACGTAGTGTCGAACGATGACGACGATCGCTGAGGAAGTGCTCCTGCTCGCGTACGACGAGAAGGAGGGCAGGCAACTCATCAGCTCCACCGAGCTGGACGCCGCGCTCGGCGGCGCCCTGCTGGCGGAACTGACCGTCAACGGCCGGATCGACCTCGCGGACAAGAAAGTCGCCGTTCTCGACGCGACCCCGGTCGGGGACGAGGAGCTCGACGCGGCGCTGGCCAGGATCGCGGCGGAGTCCAAGGCGCGCAAGCCCGAGTGGTGGGTGCAGCGGCTCCACTCCGGCAAGCTCCGCAGGCGCCTGCTGTCCCGCCTGGCGGAGCGGGGCGTGCTGGACGAGGAGCGGCACAAGATCCTGGGGATCTTCCCGAGCACCCGCTACCCCGAGCGCGAGCCGGGCGTCGAGCTGGAGATCCGCCGGCGGGTCCAGGACGTGCTGTCCGGTGCCACCCCCGACGAGCGGGCCGCGGTGTTGATCGCGATCCTGCACGCGGCCAAGATCGACCGTAAGGCGTTCCCCGGCGCGAGCAAGGAGCGGATCAAGGAGATCACCGAGGGCGAGTGGGCCGGCAAGGCGGTCGCCCAGACCATCGCCGCCGTCAACGCCGCCGTCATGGCGGCCGTGATAGGCGGGGCCGTCGCCGGCGCCAGTGCGGGCGGCAGCGGCTGAGACCCGCGGGCCCTCGCCGGGCGGGCGCTGTCACGAGCACGCCCGTCGGACAGGCACCGTCACAAGGCGCCCGCCGGACAGGCTGTCACAAGGGCCCTCGCCGGGCGGGCGCTGTCACAAGCACGTCAGGTCCCGCGCTCGTCCCTCACTCCGAGGTGAACCCGTCCCTCGCTCCGGGGTGAAGGAGCCAGGCCGGAGAAGCCGGGCCGAAGGGGCAGGGCCGGCGGGAAGGTCGGGCGAGAGGGCTCGCCCCGGCCCGAGGGCCGGGGCGGGCCGTCACTTGCCGAGGGCGTCCTTGGGGACGGGCTTGTCCTGGGCCAGCGCCTCGAACATGCGCAGGGCCTTCTCCCGGTCCCACTTGACGACGGACTGGCCGTCGATGGTGGGCAGGGAGCCGATGGGCACGACCGTGGTGACCGGGTTACCGCCCATGGCGAGGCCGAGGGAGAGCAGGTCGAAGGCGCCGGTCTCCTCGCCGACGGACACCGAGTCGGCCGCGCTCAGCGCGAGCGGGACGGATGTGAAGGGGTTGATCAGGACGCCGGGGCTGGCCGCCTTCTTCACCACCGCGGAGAAGAACTGGCGCTGGCGCTGGGTCCTGTCGAGGTCGGGGATCGCTCCGGTGGCGCGGGTGCGGACGTAGCCGAGGGCCGTCCCCCCGTCCATGGTCTGCAGGCCCTTCTTCAGGTTGATCCCGGCCTTGGGGTCCTTGATCGCCTGCTTGACGTCGATCTCGACCCCGCCGATGGCGTCGACGATCCCCACGAAGCCGCCGAAGCCGATCTCCATGTAGTTGTCGAGGCGCAGCCCGGTGACCTGCTCCACGGTCTTGGGGAGCAGCTGCTGGCCGCCCTCGAAGGCGTAGGCGGCGTTGAGCTTGTTGCTGCCGTGGCCGTCGATCGGCACGTACGAGTCGCGGGGGAGGCTGACCAGGGTCGGCCGGCCGTCGCCCTCGGGGATGTGCAGCAGCATCATCGTGTCGGTCCTGCGGCCCACGGCCTTGCCCGTGGCGAGCTTCTTGCGCTGGGCCGCGGTCAGGCCCGCGCGGCTGTCGGAGCCGACCAGCAGCCAGTTGGTGCCGGGGGTGTCGGCGGGACGGCCCTCGTAGTCGGTGAGCGCCTCGATCTTGGTCAGCCGCGAGTTGATCACGAAATATCCGCCGACGGCCAGGACGAGCAGCACGACGACCAGCCCGGCGAGGATCCGTACCGCGAGCCTGCCGGGGCGCTTCGGCCGCCAGCCGGGCATGCGCGACGCGCTCCCGCCGCCCCGGCCGCCGGAGTCCCCCGGCGGTGCCGGGGGCGCGTTCAGCGGCTTGACCGGGCTGGAGCCCGACCTGGCCTTGCCGTACACCCGCCCGCCCCGGGGGGGCGGCACCTCACGCGACGCCTCCTCGCGGGCGGGGGCCTCCCGGCGCGAGGACGCCGACTGCCGGACGGGCGTTCCCGGGCCGCCAGGCGAGGGGTAGGCGGGCTGCCCGGCCGCTCTCGGCGGCACGGGCCCCGGCGTGGGCGATCGCAGCGCGCGAGTGCGATCGTCGTCTTCGGGCCTGTCAGCCACGTCTTGTCCCGCCACTTCTTGATCTCATGGTGAAAACGTCATTATCGACGCTACGTCGTGGCTGGAGCGCCTGCCGCCAGGTGCCCAAGGTTTCCCTATGTAAAAGTACTCAGACAGGTTGTTAGCGACCAACAATGCGATCGTCGGCCGATCCGGAAACATCGACCCCCATCCGCATCGTTACGGTAGAGGACTACCTCTGCTCGAAAGGATGATCGTGTCCACTCCGGACCCGTGGAATACCTGCCCGTGCGAACGCACGGGCACCACTGAACCGCCCGGGAGAGCCGCCCGGTGAACACGGCTCTGGGCCTGCTGGCCATCCTCCTGCTCACTCTCGCCACCGGCTATTTCGTCGCCCAGGAGTTCGCCTTCGTCGCCGCGGACCGGGGCGTGCTGCGCGAACAGGCCGACTCCGGCGACGCGGCCGCGGCACGGGCGCTGGAGGTGACGGGACGCCTGTCGTTCATGCTCTCCGGTGCGCAACTCGGCATCACCGTGACCGCCCTGCTCGTCGGCTTCATCTCGGAACCCGCCATCGCCACGGTCCTCCGTCCCTGGCTGGAGACCGCGGGAGTGCCCGCCGGGGCCGTGCCCGGCATCGCCGTGGCGCTGGCCGTCGCGGTGGCCACCGTCATCCAGATGGTCTTCGGTGAGCTGGCCCCCAAGAACCTGGGCATCGCCCGTCCCGAGCCGGTGGCGAAGTTCCTCGCCCGCTCGACGATGATCTACCTGCGGATCGCCGGGCCGGTCATCCGCCTGTTCGACTCCGCCGCAACCGGCCTGCTGCGCCGGGTCGGCGTGGAGCCGGTGGAGGAGATCGAGCACGGCGCCAGCCCCGAGGAGCTGTCCCGGATCATCTCCGAGTCCGCCACCGCGGGCGACCTGCCGCCGAGGCTGTCGGAGCTGCTGGGCCGCGCCCTGGAGTTCGGCGACCGCACCGCCGAGGACGTCATGGTGCCGCGCCCCCGCGTGGTGCTGCTGAGGGACGACCGCCCCATCTCCGACCTGGTCGACGCCGTCCGCAGGCACGGCCACTCCCGCTACCCGGTGCTCTGCAACCAGAACGGCGACGACGTCGTCGGCGTCACCGGCGTACGCGAGCTGCTCAGGTCGGGACTGACCGACGGCACGCTGGAGAAGATCACCCGTCCCGCGCTCCTGGTGCCCACCTCCTCGCCGCTGCCCCAGGTCCTGGAGCGCATGCGCACCGCCCACGACGACCTGGCGTGCGTCATCGACGAGTACGGCGGCCTGGCCGGAGTGGTCACCATCGAGGACCTCGCGGAAGAGCTCGTCGGCGAGCTCGTCGACGAGAACGACCCGGAGCCCGCCGGGGTCGTCGCGGGCGACGAGGGCACCTGGGACCTGCCGGGCACGCTCCGGCTGGACGAGATCGAGCGGGCCATCGGGCTGCAGCTCCCCGAGAGCGACGACTACGACACCGTCGCGGGCCTCGTGCTCGCCACCCTCGGCCGGATGGCCGAGCCCTCCGACCAGGTGACCGTCACGCTCACGTCGCGGAACGACCCCCTGGAGGACGACGGCGCCGACGAGAGGGAGGCGGCGCTCACCGTGCTCTCGGTGCACCGCAGGGTCCCCGAGTGGGTGCGGCTGTCGCTCACCGCGCCGCAGGAGGCCGGCCCCGGGGACGTCCCCGGGGCGAGGACCGAGAGAACCGAGAAAGAGGACGAACCGGCGATGACCGGGCCGTGGATGATCGAGCGTGGCCCCGAGGCACCCATGATCGAGCGGGGCGGGGCGAGGCGACGATGAGCACCACCTCCGCCCTGCTGCTCGGCGTGGCCCTGCTGATCGGCAACGCCTTCTTCGTCGCCGCCGAGTTCGCGGTGATCTCGGCCCGCAGGCACCGCCTGGAGGAGCTCGGGGGCAGGGGAGGCCGGTTCACCCGGATCGCCGCCCGCGCCGCCGTACGCGGCGGCAGGGAGCTCTCCCTGATGCTGGCCGGGGCCCAGCTGGGCATCACGCTGTGCTCGCTCGGCCTGGGCATGGTGACCGAACCGGCCATCGAGCACCTGCTGGAGCCGGTCTTCGGCGCGATCGGCCTGCCCGAGTCGCTGCGGGTCGCCGTCTCGCTCGTGATCGCGCTGGCGTTCGTCACCTTCCTGCACATGGTGATCGGCGAGATGGCCCCCAAGTCGTGGGCGCTCACCCACCCGGAGACCGCGGCGATGGGCCTGGCCCTGCCGTTCCGCGGCTTCACCTGGCTCGTCCGGCCGGTGCTCGCCGCGCTCAACGGGCTGACGAACTGGATACTGAAGCTGTTCGGGGTACACCCCAAGGACGAGCTGGCCACCACCAGGACCCCGGTCCAGCTGGCGATGCTGGTCGGCGAGTCGGGCCGGATGGGCCTGCTCGACCGCGACGAGCACGACCTGCTCACCCGGGCCCTGCGGGTCCACCAGCAGCCGGTGGAGCGGCTGATGCTGCCGCTGGAGAAGGCCACCTCGGTGCCCGCTGACGCGACGGGCGACCAGATGCGCCGGGTCGCCGCGCGCGACGGGCACCTGCGCATGCTGGTCACCTCCGGCAGGCCGGGCGACGTCCTGGGCGTGGTGCACGTCAGGGACATGCTCGTCCGGCCGGAGGCGAGCCCCGCCGAGCTCGCCCGCCCGGTGCCACGCCTGACCAAGGCGACCACGATCCCCGACGCGGTCTCCGCGCTCCAGGACGCCCACGCGCACCTGGGCCTGGTCACGGACGGCGGCGGCGAGGTGGTCGGCATGGTGAGCCTCACGGACCTGCTCGGCGAGATCCTGGACGTACGGATGCCCGCGACCCGCTAACGGTCCTCGCCCTCCCGGCGTCCGGGAGGGCGACCGGAGAGCGACGGGACCGGCGAGGAACCGGCGAGGGACCGGCGAGGATCCAGCCGGAGCCTGACCGATCACGGGACCGGCCGGACCGATCACCGGGCCGCCGGACCGATCACGGAACCGACGGGACCGATCTCCGGACCGGCGGCGACCGATCACAGGACCGGTCACCGCCGATCACCGGACCGGTCGCAAGATCGATGGAAGGGCGACACGGGCCGGGGAAAGATTCTTTTCCCCGGCCCGTGTTCTCTGTCGGCGTAATCGGATACCCGCGAACCCGTGCAAGTCATCCGAAAGTGATCAGCAAGCGTGGCCGGGTAGAACCGATAGGCATGTCGTAGCGGTCCAAAAACCACAAGACCCATGCGTAACCCCTGGGACTTCTCTATAACGGAGCGAGCGACTACCTTGATCGATGATCGACTCGGCCTGCCACGAGACCTTACGGATGGCTCAGATGGATGCGTGGTTTCCCAGGAAACGACAAAACCCCGGTCGCGCCGTTCGCGCGACCGGGGTGATGAGCTTGTGGGCGAGGAGGGATTTGAACCCTCACGTCCTTTCGGACACACGGACCTGAACCGTGCGCGTCTGCCGTTCCGCCACCCGCCCTTGTTGGGTGCGGTCGAAACATTAGCACGGATCAGCCGGTACCCATGAACCCGGATACGATCCTCCTAGATGCGAAAGCGGAGCAGCTGGGTGCGAGAGAGCGAGGAACGAGCCAACGAGCCCCCAAGCGGCCGCGACCACATAGACGGAGGAGGGGAGGTACCCGGTGGGAGTCCTTCAGCGTTTCGAGCGGAGGCTCGAAGGTTTGGTTGAAGGGGCCTTTGCACGGGCGTTCAAATCTGACCTTCAGCCGGTAGAGGTCGCCAGTGCGGTCCAACGGGAGATGGACGAGCGGGCGGCGATCGTCGCCCAGGGACGCACGCTCGTGCCCAACGACTTCGTGGTCGAGCTGTCCACGACCGACAACGAGCGGTTGGAGGTCTACTCCGACAGCATCAGCCACGAGCTGGCCAACCTCGCCAGGGAGTACGCCAAGGAACAGGGCTACTCCTTCGTGGGGCCGGTCAGGGTCCGCTTCGAGACGGCCGACGACCTCGCGGTCGGCCTGTTCCGCATCCGCTCGGGCGTGATCCGCGGCGCGACGGTCGAGCAGGACGAGATCCGCCAGCCGGTGAGCGACGTGCCCGCCGCGAAGTCCCACGCCTTCGGGGGCCGCCCCCGCCTGCTGGTGTCCACCCAGGACGACCCGCAGGGCCAGCGGTCCTTCGACCTGACAACACCGGTGACCCTGCTCGGCAGGGGCACCGACTGCGATCTGCGGCTGGTGGACCCGGGTGTGTCCCGGCACCACGCCGAGCTGCGAGTGGAGGGTCCCCTGGTCGCGCTCGTCGACCTCGGCTCCACGAACGGCACCTTCGTCAACGGCCAGCCGGTTCGCCGGGTCGAGCTCCAGAACGGCACTCGCGTGACGCTGGGGCGAACGACTCTGGTTTTCCGGCGCGATTAAAGGTAAACAGACGGTCCATGTCCGAGCTCACGCTGCTGCTGATCCGGCTCGCCTTCCTCGCGGTGCTGTGGTTCTTCGTGATTGCCGCGGTCGGTGTGATCCGGACAGACTTGTTCGGATCACGCACGGCCGCCGCCGTCCCCGCGCGCAAGGCCCCCAAGCCGGTGAAGACCCCGGCCAAATCCAAGAAGGGGGAACCACGGGAGATGGTCGTCACCGGTGGCCCCCTGCAAGGCACCACCATTACCCTCTCGGAGACGCCCATCACCATCGGCCGGGCGAACGACGCGACGCTGGTGGTCAGCGACGACTACGCCTCCAGCCGGCACGCCCGGCTCTTCCCCCAGGACGGTCAGTGGATCGTGGAAGATCTCGGCTCCACCAACGGCACGTATCTTGACCGCTCCAAAGTCACCCGTCCGACTCCGGTGCCGCTCGGTGTTCCGATCCGCATTGGCAAGACCGTCATCGAATTGCGCAAATGACCATCGCACTCCGTTACGCCGCCCGCTCTGACGTCGGCCTCCTCCGCGAAGGCAACGAGGACTCCGCCTACGCCAGCGGCCGCCTGCTCGCCGTCGCGGACGGCATGGGCGGCCACGCACACGGCGAGGTGGCCAGTTCGGTCGCCATCGCCGAGATGTCCACGCTCGACACGGACGCCCAGGGAGGTGACCTGCTCAGCGCCATCGAGGCGGCCGTACGCGACGCCAACCGCAAGCTGCACGAGATGGTGAGTCACAACCCCAGTCTCAAGGGCATGGGCACCACCCTCACCGCCATGCTCTGGTCGGGGACGAGGGTCGCCCTGGTGCACGTCGGCGACTCACGGGCCTACCTGCTGCGCGCCGGGGAGCTCTACCAGATCACGCACGACCACACCCTCGTGCAGTCGCTGGTGGACGACGGCCGGATCACCCAGGACGAGGCCGCCACCCACCCCCAGCGGTCGATCCTGCTGCGGGCGCTCGACGGCAGCGGCGAGGTCGACCCCGACCTGTCCCTGCGCGAGGCCCAGATCGGCGACCGCTACCTGCTCTGCTCCGACGGCCTGTCCGGGGTGGTGAGCGCGGAGACCCTGCACCACACGCTCTCCACGATCGAGGATCCCGACGGGGTGGTCCGCACCCTCATCGACCTGGCCAACCGGGGCGGTGGCCCCGACAACATCACCTGCGTCCTGGCCGACGTGCTGGAGGTGGACGAGACCCACGTACCGCGCACCGACGCGGCCGTGGTCGGCGCCGCCGGTTCCAGCATGCCGCGGTCGCAGCCGCCGGACACCCCGGCGGGCCGTGCCAGCGCGGTCACCATGCCGCAGCCCGTCATCACCGATGACGACGACGACACCGACGAGCCGATCGTCAGGGCCGCGGCCCGGCCGGTCAAGCGCCGCCGGCTGTGGCCTCTCCTGGCCGTGGCGGGCGGCGTCGTCGTCATCGGGGGCGGCTTAGGCTGGTACTTCGGCGGGCAGTGGCTGGAGGACCAGTATTTCGTGGGGGCCAAGGGCAACGAGATCGTGGTCTTCCAGGGCGTGAAGACCAACCTGGGCCCCTTCGAGCTCTTCGACGTCGCCCGGAGCACCGCCGAGTCGATCACCACTCTCGGCGCGTTCCAGCAGGGCCAGGTCCGCGACGGCATTCCCGTCCCCACCGTCGAGGCGGGCCTGAAGAAGATCGAAGAGCTGAAGACGTCCGCCGCCAAAGCCGACGGGAAGGACAAACCAACCGCAACCCCGAGCGCCTCCGCGTCCTCCACGCCAGACAGGGCTCCCGAACCCACAAGGTCACAGTAGACACATGAGCACCCCTAGCGCCGAGCCGGTCCCGCTTCCCGCCAAACGGCGGGTGGCCCAGTTGGCGATGCTCGCATTCGCGGTCGCCATCGTGATGCTGGCGTACGCCAACGTGGGGTTGGCCCTCGACAAGCAGATCCCCTCCGGAATGGTCACCTACGGCCTCAGCCTGGGTGGCCTGATGCTCGCCGCCTACCTGGTGCTGGCCAAGTTCGCGCCCTGGGCCGACCCGCTGATCCTGCCGCTGGTGACACTGGTCAACGGCATCGGGCTGGTGATCATCTACCGCCTCGAGGCGGGCGGCATGCCGGGGGCCTCGGCCACCAACCAGCTGCTGTGGACCGCGGTCGGGGTCGTCATGTTCTCCGTGACGCTGATCGTGCTGCGCGACCACCGCGCGCTGCAGCGTCTGACCTACACCATGGGCGCCGTCGGCCTGGCGTTGCTGGTCTCGCCGCTGCTGCCGTTCATCGGCCAGGAGATCAACGGCGCCCGCATCTGGATCGGCATCGCCGGCTTCACCCTGCAGCCCGCGGAGTTCACCAAGCTCGCCCTGGTCGTCTTCTTCGCCGGCTACCTGGTCGCCAAGCGCGACGTGCTCGCCCTGGCCGGGCGGCGGCTGCTCTTCATCGACCTGCCCCGGGCCCGCGACCTGGGCCCGGTGCTCATCACCTGGGGCCTCAGCCTGGGCGTGCTGATCCTGCAGAAGGACCTCGGCTCCTCGCTGCTCATCTTCGGCACGTTCATCGCGATGCTCTACATCGCCACCCAGCGCACCTCGTGGGTGCTCATCGGCATCCTGCTCTTCGTCGGTGGAGCGGTCCTGGCAGGCCTGCTCTTCGACCACGTCGCGGCCCGCTTCGAGGTCTTCCTCGACCCGGAGAACCCCGAGCTGTACGACCGCGAGCTCGGCGGCAGCTTCCAGCTCATGCAGGGCCTGTTCGCGATGGGGCAGGGCGGCGTGCTCGGCACCGGCCTCGGCCAGGGCCACCCCGACCTGATCCCGCTGGCCTTCTCCGACTTCATCTTCACCGCCGCCGGCGAGGAGCTCGGCCTGACCGGGCTGATGGCCCTGCTGATGGTCTACGCCCTGCTGGTGGAGCGCGGCCTGCGCACCTCGATCGCGGCCCGCGAGCCGTTCTCCAAGCTGCTGGCGGGCGGCCTGTCGTTCATCCTCGCCTGGCAGGTCTTCATCATCGTGGGCGGCGTGACCAACCTGATCCCGCTGACCGGCCTGGTCACCCCGTTCATGTCCCAGGGCGGATCGGCGCTGCTGGCTAACTGGATCCTTATCGCGCTGCTGGTACGCATGTCTGACACGGCGAGAAAGCCTCCGCCCCAGGCCATCCAGGACGAAGGAATGACGCAGGTGTTCCAGCGATGAACGGTCCCCTGAAGCGCGCCGCCCTGGCCTGCCTGCTCATGTTCGGTCTGCTCATGATCAACGTGAACTACCTGCAGGCCGTGCGCGCGGACGACCTGCGCAAGGACTCGCGCAACACCCGCAACTTCTACGCGCGCTACGAGGTCGAGCGCGGCCGCATCACCGCGGGCGACAAGATCCTCGCCGAGTCGGTCGACACCGGCGACGTCGAGTTCCGCTTCGAGCGGCGTTACCCCGAGGGCAAGATCTACGCGCCCATCACCGGGTTCTTCGCGCCCGAGAGCGAGCGCGACATGGAGCGGGCCGAGAACAGCCTCCTCAACGGCACCAGCGCCGACCTGCTGATCCGGCGCAGCATCGACCTGTTCACCGCCAAGCAGAGCAAGGGCGCCAACGTCGACCTGACGATCAACCCCAGGGCGCAGGAGGCGGCGTACAAGGCGCTGGGCGAGAGTGGCAAGAAGGGCGCGCTGGTCGCGATCGAGCCGAAGACCGGGGCGATCCTCGCGATGGTCTCGATCCCCACCTACGACCCCAACCTGCTGTCCAAACCCAGCAAGGAGGAGGTCAACAAGGCCTACAACAAGCTGGACAAGGACGAGGACAAGCCGCTGGTCAACCGGGCCATCGAGCGCACCTACCCGCCGGGTTCGACCTTCAAGGTCGTCACCACCGCCGCGTACCTGGAGAGCGACGACACCGTGGGCCCGGATACCCAGGTCGACGCCCCGCAGCGGCTGGACCTGCCCAACACCACCGCCGACCTGCCCAACTACGGCGGCGCGGCGTGCGGCGCCGGGCGGGTGACGCTGTCGTTCGCGCTGGAGAAGTCCTGCAACACCCCGTTCGGCAAGATCGCGATGGACCTCGGCTACGACGCCCTGCGCGACCAGGCCGTGAAGTTCGGCATCGGCGGCGATCCGATCGAGATCCCCCTGCCGGTCGCGGGCAGCGGCATCGGCCCCGAGGAGGACCAGGCGGCCCTCGCCCAGGCCTCGATCGGCCAGCGCAGCAACCAGATGACCCCGCTGCAGATGGCCATGGTCGCCGCCGGCATCGCCAACAACGGCGTGGTCATGAAGCCGTACCTGGTGAACAAGATCGCCGACTCCGAGGGGGGCGAGGTCGCGAGCGCCGACCCCGACGAGCTGGACACCGCGATGAGCGAGGACAGCGCGCGCAAGCTCCAGGAGATGATGGTCAACGTCGTCAACAAGGGCACGGCGAGCGCGGCGCAGATCCCGGGCGTGACGGTCGGCGGCAAGACCGGCACCGCGGAGACCTCCGAGGGCCGCGACCCGCACGCGTGGTTCATCTCCTTCGCCCCCGCGGAGGACCCCAAGGTCGCCGTCGCGCTGATCGTCGAGTCCGGGAGCGCCGGCAGCGACGCCTCCGGTGGTCAGACCGCGGCCCCGATCGCCAAGAGCGTGATGGAAGCGGTGCTGGGTAGATGACCGCGTTGCTCGGGGGCCGGTACCGCCCGCTGGGGCGGATCGCGTCGGGCGGCATGGGTGAGGTGTGGCGGGCCAAGGACGAGCTGCTCGGCCGCGAGGTCGCGGTGAAGCTGCTGCGCCCGCACGTGGCGGAGGACCCGGCCTTCCGCCTGCGGTTCCGCTCCGAGGCGCGCATCGCGGCCGGGCTGTCCGATCCCGGCATCGCGCAGGTCTTCGACTACGGCGAGGACGGCGGTGTCGCCTACCTGGTGATGGAGCTGGTGCCCGGCCAGTCCCTGGCCGGCATCCTGGCCCGCGACGGCGCGCTGAGCCCCGAGATCACCCTCGACGTGGTCCGCCAGACCGCGATGGGCCTGCACGCCGCGCACCGCGCGGGGATCATCCACCGGGACATCAAGCCCGGGAACCTCCTCGTGACCGAGGAGGGCGTGATAAAGATCACAGACTTCGGCATCGCGAGGGCGCTGGAGGCGGTGCCGGTCACCCAGACGGGCATCCTGATGGGCACCGCGCAGTACGTCAGCCCCGAGCAGGCGTCCGGCGACCCGCTGACGCCCGCCACCGACGTCTACTCGCTCGGGGTGGTCGCCTACGAGTGCCTGACCGGGCAGGCGCCGTTCCGCGCCGAGACGCAGGTGGCGATCGCCCTCATGCACATCGGCGAGCCCCCGCCGCCGCTGCCCGAGTGGATCCCGCCCGCGGTCCGCGATCTGGTCATGTCGTGCCTGGCCAAGGATCCGCTGCGGCGTCCGGCCGGTGCCAGGGAGCTGTCGGAGCGGGCGGACATGCTGCTCGACGCGCTGACCTCCACCGGTGCCACCGGTCTCGGCATGCTCACCGACCCGGTGGGCTGGCGCGCGGAGCCCGCGAGCGAGTGGCCCGAGGAGATCACCTCCGCCATCGCCACCCCCCTCCGGCCCGAGGCCGGTCCGGGTCCCGGTCAGGGCACGGGCCCCGGGGCGGGTGGGGGTTCCGGCAGGGGTCCGGGTCACGGCGCGGGGTCCGGCGCGAGCACGACCCCGCCGGGCGCCGTGCCGGCACGTCGCGGGCGTCGCGGCCTGCGCAGGACGACGGTGATCGTCGCCACGGTCGCGGGGTGCGCCGCCGCGGTCGGGCTGGGCGCGCTGGCGGTCCACGAGCTGACGAACCAGCCCGGTGACAGCGAGCCGGGAGAGCCGGTCGTACGGTCGAGCCCGGCCACCACGTCGCCGACGGCACGGCCGACGAAAAGCAAGCCTCCGACGAGCAGACCGCCGATCTCACCGACGAAGTCGGCCCGCCCGTCGGTCACGCCGTCGGCTACGGTAAGCACATCGGCCACGCCCACCGCAACGCCGAGCACGTCGCCACCGCCCAGCCCCAGCCCGACGCCCACCCCGACACCAACCACCCCGACGGTGACACCGAGTCCCACACCGAGCACGACTCCTGAACCCGGCGATACGGACCCGCCGAATGAGGAGACGTGATGCGGCAACGGGTCGATGATGGACACCGGTGGCCCAAGAGCTCACCGGCACCCAAGATGAACGGTAAGGGACAGTGCAGGAAATGACTCAGCCCCGACGCCTCGGCGATCGCTACGAGCTTGACGGCGTCGTCGGGCGTGGCGGCATGGCCGAGGTCTATCGCGCCCGAGACATCCGGCTGGATCGGATCGTCGCCATCAAGACCCTCCGCGCGGACCTGGCCAGGGACCACATCTTCCAGGCGCGTTTCCGCCGGGAGGCGCAGTCCGCCGCGTCACTGAACCACCCGTCCATCGTCGCCGTCTACGACACCGGCGAGGACGTCTCCGAGGGCGCGCCGGTGCCCTACATCGTGATGGAGTACGTCGACGGCCGCACGCTGCGCGACCTGTTGCGGGCCGACCGGCGGCTGCTGCCCGAGCGCGCCGCCGAGCTGGTCGACGGGATCCTGCGGGCGCTGGACTACAGCCACCGCGGCGGCATCGTCCACCGCGACATCAAGCCCGCGAACATCATGATCACTCGCAACGGCGACGTGAAGGTGATGGACTTCGGCATCGCCCGCGCGATGGCCGACTCGGCCGCGACGATGACGCAGACCGCCCAGGTGATCGGCACCGCCCAGTACCTCTCGCCCGAGCAGGCGAGGGGCGAGCGGGTCGACGCCCGCAGCGACCTCTACTCCACCGGCTGCGTGCTGTACGAGCTGCTGACCGGGCAGCCGCCGTTCACCGGTGACTCGCCGGTCGCGATCGCGTACCAGCACGTGCGCGAGGACCCGATCCCGCCGTCGCAGATCGACCGTGACATCCCCCAGTGGGCCGACGCCATCGTGCTCAAGGCGATGGCCAAGGACCCGGCGCACCGCTACCAGAGCGCCGGGGAGATGCGGGCCGACATCCAGCGGGCGATGTCCGGCATCCCGACGGACGCCCAGACGATGGCGCTGAGCGCCAACAACAGCTACGGCGCGTCCACCCGGACGATGCAGGCCCCCGGCCCCGGCGGTCCCGGCGGCCCGGCCACCCAGCGCACCACCGCCGTCCCCGCGTACGAGTACGGCGAGGAGGGCGGCCCGCGCACCGGTGGGGGCGGCCGGCGCCGGCAGCAGGGCGGCGGGAACACCGCGGTCAAGACCGCGGCGTGGATCCTCATCCCGCTGCTGGTCATCGGGGCCTTCATCGGCGTCGGCTACATGTTCCTCAGCTCGCCGGGCACGCCCACCACCGACGGCACGGTGAAGGTGCCGTCGCTGGCCTCGCAGACCGTGGAGGCGGCGAGCAAGAGACTCGAGAGTCTCGAGCTGAAGGTGAAGGTCGAAGAGGAGTTCGACGAGGAGATCCCGAAGGGCTCGGTGATCGAGACCGACCCGGCGGCCGACGCCGAGGTCGACAAGGGCACCGAGGTGACGCTCAAGGTCTCCAAGGGGATCGAGAAGGTCGAGGTGCCCGCCGTGCTCAACATGAGCGCGGAGGACGCCACCAAGGCCCTTGAGGACGCCGGCTTCGAGGTCAACCTGCAGACCAAGCCCTCCAGCCGCAAGCAGGGCATCGTCTTCGAGACCGTGCCCGCGGCGGGCAAGAAGGCCAACAAGGGCAGCACCGTCCGGATCTACGTCCCCAAGGAGGCGGTGGAGGTCCCGGCCGTGGTGAACCTCACGGTCGGGGACGCCAAGAACGCGCTCAAGGAGGCGGGCTTCAAGTGGAAGGTCGTCGAGCAGCCGAGCGACCTGCCCAAGGACACCGTGCTGAGCCAGTCTCCCGAGGCGGGCGGCAAGTATCAGCAGGGGACGACCATCACGCTGATCGTGTCGAGCGGGGCACCGCCCGAGCCGACCGAGCAGCCGACCATCCCCGAGGAGCAGGAGACCTTCCCCGAGGAGCCGACGGAGGACCCGCCCACGCAGCCCGACGACGGCACGATCTTCGAAGAGGCACCGCCCGGCGACGGGAACTGATCTGAGCACCTGACGAAGGCCCTCGCGACCACGCGGGGGCCTTCGTCGTTCCCGCCTTCGTTGTCTCCCGCTTTCGTTGTCTCCTGCTTTCGTTGTCTCCTGCCCGGAGAACCGGACGCAGGGGGATCGGAGATCGGGAGGCCCGGAAACGGGGAAGAGCCCTTCCGCCACTCGGGGGCGATGGCGGAAGGGCTCTCACTGGTCAATCGTTCAGGATGGGACCCGCGTTACAACAATCTTTTGAGCCAGTTTCCGAGCAGCCGGTGACCGTGCTCCGAGATCACCGATTCGGGGTGGAACTGCACGCCCTCGACGGGCGCGGTACGGTGCCGCAAGCCCATGATCACACCGTCGCCGGTGGTCGCGGTGACCTTGAGGACCTCGGGCAACGTCCCCGGCAGGACCGCCAGCGAGTGGTAGCGCGTCATGGTCACCGGTGACGGCAGGCCGGAGAAGACGCCGCTCCCGTCGTGCGAGATCTCGCTCGTACGGCCGTGCACCAGTTCGGGTGCCCGTCCCACGGTCGCCCCGTGGGCGACGGCGATGGCCTGGTGCCCTAGGCAGACGCCGAGCAGCGGGATGTCGTGGGCCTCGCAGTGGCCGACGAGCGGGACGCTCACCCCCGCGTCCTCCGGGGTGCCGGGGCCGGGGCTGATCAGGACCCCGTCGAAGCCACGGGTGTCCTCGACCGTGACCCGGTCGCGCGGGCGCACGTCACAGGTGGCGCCCAGCTCGCGGAGATACTGG
The DNA here is from genome assembly GCF_042888905.1 of Streptosporangium sp. NPDC002721. Classification (NCBI taxonomy): domain Bacteria; kingdom Bacillati; phylum Actinomycetota; class Actinomycetes; order Streptosporangiales; family Streptosporangiaceae; genus Streptosporangium; species Streptosporangium sp. NPDC002721. Next base: position 376,472 of record NZ_JBIAQI010000003.1, on the reverse strand, counting down.
ACGATGGTGTGGACGAAGCTGTCGTGGTTGTCGACGACCAGGACGCGGCTCATCGGCCCACGGTGGCCAGGTCGAGGGAGACGCGAGGTTCGATCCAGGGGAACACGACATACCAGAGTACGGCCGCGACCAGCCCGGCCAGCACCAGGGCGGTGAACCCCCTGACCGCGAGGTTTCCGGGAAGCGTCCGCCAGATCCAGCCGTACACGGGACCTCCTTTCCTGCCCGGGGCGTCCCCCGGGTCTGTTCAGGGCGTCTCCCCGGGCCGTTCGAGACGCTTCTCGCGTCCTTCCAGCTCGCCGGAGACGATGAGGCGCTGGGCGGCCGAGTACTCCGGGTGGCAGGTGGACAGGGTGATCAGCGCCCTGGTCGGCTCGCGACCCGGCAGGCCGGGAACCGGGGCGACGACGCCGATCTCGGTGGGGTCGACGACGCGCTTGCCGGTGACGCGGTAGGTGTAGCGGGCCTCGCGGGCGTCGATCACGATGAGGTCGCCCCGGCGGAGCTCGTCGATGCGGTTGAAGGGAGCGGCGTAGGTGGTCCGATGGCCCGAAAGAACGAAATTACCGATTTTTCCGGGCATGGCGGTTCCGGGGTAGTGGCCGGGGCCCATCCGCAGCCGATCCTGGTCGACGCCCTCCACGATGGCGTACCGGTAGTCGTCCCCGAGCCTGGGGATCGCCAGCATCGCCACCGCCCCGCCCAGCCGGATCGGCCCGACCGGCTCGCCCCGCCGGTTCCCGGCCCCTCCAGCCTGCGGGATGCCCTGTTCCAGGAGCTCCCTGCGCAGCAGCGCCTGCTGCCCGGCGGTGTAGGAGCCGGTGCCCCACAGCAGGTAGGCGCAGAAGAGGAGGACGACCAGCCCCGCGGTGACGCTCAGGTCGCCCAGAGCCCTCAGCGCCGCTCTCATGGGATCAGGTTAGTGACGTAAAACACGTTCGGAGCGGACCGGATCACGGGTCCGGCGCAACATTTGCCACAGGATGGTGCCCCACGGAATCGCCATGGTCCACCTGCGCAGACTATCCTTACACGGAACTTCACCCACTAGCGATTACGCTAATCGACACGGCCTGCGCACGATCCAGATCGCGCAGGGTTGACGCAGGAGAAGAACCCCAGTGCCCAAGCCCAAGACTCGCAAGAAGCCGGTCTACACCCCGCCGCAGACCACACAGCAGGTCAAGGTCAGCCCTCGCTGGCTGGCGCCGGTCATGGTGACCTGCTGGATCGTCGGCATCCTGTGGATCGCCGTCTACTACGTGGCGCCCACCGCTCCCCTCCTCGGCACCCTACAGAACTGGAACCTGCTGGTCGGGTTCGCGTTCATCATCCTCGGGGTGATCCTTTCCACCCGCTGGCGCTAGCTTTTCCACAGGCACTGTCCACACCCTGGGGAAGCATCAGGGTGTGGATCAACCGAAGATCCCGAGTTCGGCCTGGACGGCGAACGGCGGCAGCCCCAGCACCAGCGCGACCAGGACGATCAGCACCGCCGCGCAACCTCCCCACTGGATTGCGCTGCGGTTCCTGGCCGGGGCGAAGGCGAAGACCGCGGCGACCAGCGCACCGGTGATCAGGCCGCCGAGGTGTCCCTGCCAGCTGATGCCGGGGACCACGAAGGTGATCACGGCGTTGGCGCCGATCAGCCAGAGCACGCCCTGGGCGTTGTAGCCGAGCTTCTTGGCGAGTACGAACAGCGCGGCGAACATGCCGTAGATCGCGCCCGAGGCACCGACCGCGGCGATGCCGAACAGGTAGACCGCGACGGACCCGCCGAGCGCGGCGAGGAGATACAGCGTCAGGAACCTGGCCGACCCGAGGCGCCGCTCCAGCTCGGGGCCGATGGCGTAGAGCGCCCACATGTTGAACACGATGTGGGTCAGGGCGAAGCCACCGCCCGACAGCGGCTGGTGCAGGAAGGCGCCGGTGATCAGGCGCCACCACTCACCGTTGTAGCCGACCTCGTAGGCGTTCATCATGAAGTTGGTCAGCACCCACTCGGTGCTCACGGTCTCGGCGGCGTACGCCAGGACGTTGACGATCAGCAGCGCCCAGGTGACGCGGGGCGTGGTGACCGCCCGGCCGCCGAACACGGACTGCGCCTGCCGCATCCCCTTGTTGCCCTCGGCCACGCACTCGGGGCACTGGAAGCCCACCGAGGCGTCGCGCATGCAGTCGGGGCAGATGGGACGGTCGCAGCGCTGGCAGCGGACGTAGGTCTCACGTCCTGGATGCCGGTAGCAGGTGGGGACAACGGTGGGCTCGTTGGACGGCTGGGTGGTCATGTGTGTGGCTGGCCCCTTCGAGCGTGCTGTTATCCACAGACTGCCAGCCTATTCACGATCCCGAGCGCCCGTACACCCATGGATGCCCGCCGCCGGGGACGGAAGCGGGAACGCGAACGGCGGCCTCCGAGGGAGGCCGCCGGGCGATGGAGATCAGCTCTGGACGCGCTCGATGGTCACCGACTCCAGGACCACGGGCTCCGTGGGACGGTCGCGGGCGTCGGTGTCGGTCTTGGCGATGGCGTCGACGACGTCCTGGCCCTCGATCACCTCACCGAAGATGGTGTGCTTGCCGTTGAGGTGCGGCGTGGGCACCACGGTGACGAAGAACTGCGAGCCGTTGGTGCCGCGGCCGAACTGGACACCGGCGTTGGCCATGGCGAGCAGGTACGGGCGGTTGAAGTAGAGGTCCGGGTGGATCTCGTCGTCGAACTTGTAGCCGGGGCCGCCGACGCCCTGACCCAGCGGGTCGCCACCCTGGATCATGAATCCGGAGATGACCCGGTGGAAGACCGTGCCGTCGTACAGCTTGGCGGTGGACTTCTGGCCGGTCTCCGGGTGCACCCACTCGCGGGTGCCCTCGGCGAGCTCGACGAAGTTCTTCACGGTCTTGGGCGCGTGATCCGGGAAGAGCTGGACCTTCACGCTACCGCGGTTGGTGTTGAGGTTCGCGATCAACTTCTCAGCCATGATCGGACTGCCCCCTTCAGGTCGTAGGAATACCCGTGCAACGTATTGCTTTTGTGGCATTTTGACGATTTCGGCCGTGGCCGCATCCCCAAGCATCCTCCCACGGGCCGTCATGATTGAGCCGCCTTCGAGCGGGAAGGGGTGGCGACGGGGCCCCAACGAATGGGGAGGTTGTTGTGCCTCTAGCACTGTTTGGAAAGCGCCACATGAAGATCGTGGCACCGGAAAGGCGGCTGCGCCACGTGAAGGCTCAGGCCGTCCGAGCCGCGGACCGGGTCGGCCCGATGGCCGTCCACGCCCGTGACGCGGCCAGTACTCATGCCCATGACATGGCCATCCAGGCTCGTGACGTGGCCGGGCACGCCCGCGAGATGGCCGGCCAGGCCCGTGAAGTGGCCGGTCAGGCTCGTGACGTGGCCAGCGAGAAGATCATCGTGGCACGCGGGTGGGCGGCACCCAGGCTCGACGCCGCCGCGCACTCGTTCGAGGAGCAGCTCGCGCCGAAGATCAGCGCCGCGCTGTCCCAGGCCGCCGCGAGGATCGATCCCACTCCCGCGAAGTCCAGGAAAACGCCGATGATCCTGCTCTTCGCGGGCGTCGCGATCGCGGCGGCGGGCTATGTCCTGTACCGCAGGAACGCCGACCAGTGGGCGGACACCCTGAAGGAGAGCGCCTCCGACGCGTCCCAGTGGGTCGGGCAGAAGACGGAGGCCGCGGCCGGAAAGGTCTCCGGCACGGCGGACGACGCCGCGACGAAGACCGACGAGATCGGCGCCAAGGCCGATTCCAGGGCGGAGCACGCCTCCAAGAAACTGCCCTAGGGATCGGAGCGCGCCGGTCGGTCGCACGAGTCCGGCCGGTGGCGCGAACACGGCGTACGGCCGAAGGCGGCGTACGGCGATCGCCAGGAGTACGGCCCGCACCGCGAAGGTGCGGGCCGTACTCCTGTGCGGGAGCCCATTGACCGATCACCAAGCGCTTGTTAGAACGTGTTCCCGGACCCAAGGAGCACCGATGACGCTGTCGCCCCTCGACGACCATCCCGTACACCAGTCGCCCGAGGTGATGCGGCACGTCACGACGTCGGACCGCAACTTCTACGACCGGTACTACTTCAACTGCCACGCCGGGTCCGACGAGCTGATGCTCATCGTCGGTCTCGGCCAGTATCCCAACCTCGGGGTCACCGACGCGTTCGCCTGCGTGCGGTACCGGAACCTGCACCGCGTGGTGCGGGCCTCCCGGGAACTCGGCGACGACCGGATGGACACGCGGGTCGGCCCGTTCAGGGTCGAGGTGATCGAGGGCCTCCGGCGGCTGTGGGTGGTGCTCGACGCCACGGAACACGGCCTGTCCTTCGACCTCACCTGGGAGGGCACCGTACCGGCCACCCTGGAGCCCCGGCACTTCCTGCGCTGGCAGGAGCGCGTGGTGTTCGACTCCTCCCGGATGGCCCAGACCGGCCGGTGGACCGGTCACATCCTGGTCGGCGACGAGCGCGTCGAGGTCACCCCCGACCGCTGGCAGGGCGCCCGCGACCGCTCGTGGGGCATCCGCCCGGTCGGCGAGCCCGAGCCCCCCGGCATCCAGGCGCGCAACACGGGCACCTTCTACTGGCTCTACGCGCCCGTCCAGTTCGACGACCACGCGATCCTGTGCATCGTCCAGGAGGACGACAAAGGCCGCCGGTTGCTGGAGGAGGCGGTGCGCGTGTGGGGGTTCGGCTCTCCGAGGGAGGGCGAGGAGGAGTATCTCGGCCGTCCCGAGTACCGTCCGACGTACGTGGACGGCACCCGGGAGGTGCGCGAGGCGACGATCTCCTTCTCCCCGCCGGGCGGGAAGCCCTTCGACCTGCACTGCGTCCCGATTCTCCCGGTGCACCTGATGGTGGGCACCGGATATGGCCTGGAATCGGATTGGAAGCACGGCATGTACCAGGGCCCCGGCCCGGTGGTCCAGGGCGTCACCCACACGCTGCCCGAGGACGCCCCCAGGATGTGGGGCATGGTCGACGCGGTCGGCCGCTTCGAGTACGACGGCCGGATCGGCTACGGGTTGTACGAGTACTGGGCCCTGGGCCCGCACCCGTCCTTCCCCGAGGGCTGACCACCGCGCATGACCCGTTCATCCCCGGCGCCCCTTCGAGCCGGCTGCGAACCGGCCCGGGTCATTCCCGCACGGATGCCCGGGCCGGTTCGCAGGTCTTTCCGGGGACGCCCCTCGGCTCGCCGGGGCGTCCCCGCGGTCTCACTCCTCCGTGGCCTTGCTGACGCAGGTGACGGCGGGCACGTCGCCCTCCGACTGCTTGCCCGTCACCTTGACCTCGGTGACCGCGGTCCCGTCGGGGGCGGACACGGCCGTGGAGAGCGTGGCCGCCTCCCCGGGCTTCGGAGCGCCCTCGGGACGGGGGGACGCGGCTATGATCCTGACGGCCCTGGGCGGGGTCACGCCCTCGGGCGGGGCGGGCGGCGCCGAGTCCGGCCGCGCCGTCAGGATGTCGTCGGCGATCGTGGCGCCTCCGGCCTCGGCTCTCCTGAACTCGTCGACCCTGAGCTCGCCGACCTCGGGCCTCTTCGACTCACCGGCTTCACCGGCCTTTCCCGGAGGCACAGCGGGCACGGCGGGAATGGCGGGCACCGCGAGAGCGGCCCCCTCCTTCTCCAGCTTCTCGCGCTCGGCGTCGGTGAGCCGGCGCGTCGTCAGGGTCACGTGGCCGCCTCCCTCGCACTGGATGAGCACGACGCCCTCCTTGGGCAGGGGGGCGGGAGCCGGGGTGGGTGTGTCGGCGCTGGCGGCTCCGGTCAGCGTGGCCATCAGAGCCCCCGCGGTCACCACGGCGGCGGCGAGCATGCGGATGCGCATGGATGTTCTCCTTGTCAGGCGAGGTCAGACGGATCAGCGGGCGAATCGGTGGACGAATCGCAGGTGGCTGGTGAGCGGACCGGCATGCGGTTCTGGAGGTCACAGGCTCCCGCCCGTTGCCTGAACCCAGCCTGAAGGCGCCAGAAATCGTCTTCAGGTTGGCTTTAGGCGGGGTACGGCAGGCTGGCGGCATGCGCGTGCTACTGGTTGATGACGAGAAGCGCCTGGCCCACCTCCTGAAGGAGGGGCTGGCGGGCGAGGGATTCGCCGTCGACGTCGCGTACGACGGGCGCGACGGGCTGTGGATGGCGACCGAGAACCCGTATGACGTGATCGTGCTCGACGTCATGCTGCCCCGGATGAACGGCTACACCGTCTGCGCCAGGCTCCGTGACGCGGAGAACTGGACGCCGATCCTGATGCTCACCGCCAAGGACGGGGTGCACGACGAGGCCGAGGCCCTGGACACGGGCGCGGACGACTTCCTGTCCAAGCCGTTCTCCTACGTGGTGCTGCTGGCCCGGTTGCGCGCGCTGGTACGCAGGGGCGGCAGGGCGAGGCCGGTGTCCATCGCGGTCGGCGACCTGACCGTCGATCCGGCGGGGCTTCGCTGCCGCCGGGGCGAGGTGGAGATCTCCCTCACGCCCAAGGAGTTCGCGGTCCTGCACGGCCTGGCGCGCAGGCAGGGCGAGGTGGTCTCCAAGAGCGAGTTGCTGGCCCAGGCGTGGGACTTCTCCTACGACGGCGACCCGAACATCGTCGAGGTCTACGTCAGCGCGCTCCGCCGCAAGATCGACTCCCCGTTCGGACGCTCGTCTCTGGTGACCGTACGCGGCGCCGGCTACCGGCTGGAGGCCTGAGATGGCGCCGCGCCTGTCGGTACGGCTCCGGGCGACCCTCGCGGCGACCGCCATCGTCGCGGTCGCGCTGGGCGTGGCGGCCTCGGTGCTCGTCGGCGTGCTGACGGGGAGCCTGACGCGGAGCGCCTCCGACGAGGCCGCCCGGCGCGCCGGCGCCACCGCCGACGTGCTCGCCGACGCCGCCGCCGGTGTGCTGCCCGGCGGCGTGGTGACGATCGGTGTCCCGGCGGCCGAAGCCACCTCGGCCGAAGCCGCCTCGATCGCCGTCACCTCGACCGCCGTCTCGGCCGCCGCGCCGAAGTCCCCCGCGTGCACGATCGACGCTCCGTCGGTCGACGTGGTGACCGTCACCGGGGCGCGGGGCGAGACCTCCCGGCACCCGGAGCCGGCCCTCCTCGACCCCGACATCAAGATCTTCACGCATGCCGTGCCGCCCGCTCCGACGCGCTCCGCCCCGGCCCCGGCCGCCTTCCGGTCGCCCGGCGGGGTCGCGGAACCCTCGGCGGTGGCCCTGCGGGGCACCGCGAGCGGAGCCGCGCTCCAGCCGGCCGAGGTGGCGCGGTGGGCTCCCGGCGAATCCTTCGCCCTGGCCACGATGCCGGTGAACACCGCCAACGGCACGCTGTTGGTACAGGCCAGGGCGTCGCTCGAACCGACGATGGACGCCCTGACGGCCCTGCGCGGCCTGCTGCTTCCCGGCATTCCCGCGTTGCTCCTGCTGGTCGCCGCCCTCACCTGGCTCGCCGTCGGCCGGGCGCTGGCGCCGGTCTCGGCCATCCGCGCCGAGATGGCCGACATCACCGCCAGCGACCTGCACCGGCGGGTCCCCGTACCGAGGTCGCGTGACGAGATCGCCCGCCTCGCCGAGACCATGAACCGCACGCTCGACCGCCTCGAACTGGCGGTGAGCCGGCACAAGCGCTTCGTCGCCGACGCGGCCCACGAGCTCCGCAGCCCGCTCGCCATCCTGCGGACCCGCCTGGAGCTGGCCCGGCCGGGGCCGCTGGCGGCCGAGGCGCTCACCGACGTGGAGCGGATCCAGGCCCTCACCTCCGACCTCCTCCTGCTCGCCCGCCTGGACGCCGGTGAGCCCACCTGTCACGAGGAGGTGGACCTCGGCCAGGTCACCGCCGAGGAGGCGGCCAGGTCGCGGCCGAGGCCGGAGATCAGGGTCACGCTGGAGGTGGCGGCCGACACCGTGGTCCTCGGTTCCGCCGGGCAGCTGCGCCGCCTGGTGGCCAACCTGGTGGACAACGCCGTACGCCACGCGAGTTCCGCGGTCACCGTCCGGCTGGCCGCGGAGGACGGTGAGGCGGTGCTCGACGTGCGCGACGACGGGCCGGGCATTCCCGCCGAGCACCACGAGGCGGTCTTCGACCGGTTCACCCGGCTGGACGAGGCCAGGGACAGGGACGCGGGCGGCGCGGGTCTCGGGCTGGCCATCGCCAGGGACATCGCGACACGGCACGGCGGCAGCCTGCGCGTCGCAGGGAAAGATCGCGGAGCATGGCTACAGGCCCGTTTTCCTGTGATATGAACCACACACGTGATCTTTCACGGACCCCTTCAATCTCCAGGAGGCCCGTCATGTCCGCCCCCACCCGCCGCTTCATGATCTTCCGAGGTCTCGCGGGCGGTGCCGTCGCCGCGATCGCGTCGGCCACCGCCTGGGCACGCCCCGCCGAGGCCGCCGAGAACACCGAGGAGGCCGCCGGCCCGATCCTCGCCAAGACCAGTAGCATTCCCGTCGGCGGCGGCCGGATCATCAAGGGAACGTGGGTGGTGACCCAGCCCAAGAAGGGCACCTTCCGCGCCTTCAGCGCGAAGTGCACGCACCAGGGCTGCCCGGTCTCCACCATCCGCGGCGGGACCATCAACTGCGCCTGCCACGGCAGCAGGTTCCGGATCACCGACGGCTCGGTGGCCAAGGGCCCCGCCAAGCGGCCGCTGGCCCGCAAGAAGATCAGGGTCTCCAAGGGAGTCATCCGGCTGAGCTGAGCGACCGGCGCCGCTCCCACGATGCACGCGAGACCCGCCAGATGATCGGTGAAGGTTTCACGTGAATCAATGCGCTTCGCGGGGGTAGAGGGTGAGGTCGCGCCCGCCTCGCGGAGCGCGGGGAGCTCAGGGAGCTCAGGGAGCTCAGGGAGCGGGAATATCCGGATGCGTCCGGCGGGGAGCGGCGAAAGAATACGCGATCCGGCGATCCCGCGATCCGGACGCGTGCGCCGGTGGTTCGGGGTGCCGGGGTTCGGGTGCTTCGACGGCTGGCCGGTCCGGCGAGTCCTTGGTCCTGCCGTACAGGCCGTACAGAGCGCCGGGTCCGGTCGTGGAGGCGCCATGGGAGGGATGTGAAGACCGATGGGTGACATCACCGTGCGCCCCTACGAGGGCCCCGCCGACCTGCGGAGGATGCAGGGACTCGTGCAGGCGACCTGGGGTCCCTCCACCCGGCCGCACGTCGGGGGCCTCGCCTGGAGCAGGTTCCAGCACGTGGGGCGGGAGGCGGAGTGGCCGACGGCGCTGTGGGAGCGCGACGGCGACACCCTCGCGTGGGGGTGGGCGATGCCCCCGGGCGAGCTGGAGATGTACGTGCATCCGGAGCGTCCCGAGCTGGCGGACGAGGTGCTCGACTGGTTCGGCGGCGTGGCCGGCGGCGGCGAGTTCGGGGTGACGATCCTGGAGGGCGAGAGGCGTCTCGCCGCGGCCCTGTCCCGGCACGGCTACCGGCGGGAGCCCGCGGACGCGCCCTTCCTGTCACACATGTCGCGCGACCTGCGCGACCTGCCGGAGCCCGAGGTGCCTCCCGGTTTCGTCGTTCGCCACGTGCGCGGTGAGGAGGACGTGCCCGAGCGGGTGGCCGTGCACCGGTCGGCGTTCGCGCCCTCGTCGGTCACCGAGGAGAGCTACCGCAACGTCATGGGCGCGTGGCCCTACCGGCGCGAGCTGGACTGCGTCGTCGAGGCGCCAGACGGCCGCGCGGTGTCGTACTGCCTGATCTGGCTGGACGACGCCAACGGCGTCGGGGAACTTGAGCCGGTCGGCACGCACCGGGACTTCCGGCGGATGGGGCTGGCCCGTGCGGCCAGCCTGTACGCGCTGCACCGGCTCCGGGAGGCGGGGGCGACCGGCGCGGTCGTCCGTCCCCGGGGGGACGCGGGATATCCGGTGCCCGTACGGCTGTACGAGGCACTCGGCTTCCGCGCCCACGACCGGACGGTCCGCTACTCGCGTGCCCGGTGAGTACCGACAGGTCCCGGTGAGCCCTGGTGAGCCCTGGTGAGCCCCGCCAGGCTTTGGCGAACCCCGGTGAGCGCGTTCATCGGTTTCAGAAATATTTGCCGAATATCGCCATATAACACCGCCCGCAAATATATGCAGATTTTCTCGGGAAAATTCCCCCGAGATAACCCTTGAACCGCACGCGGATGTATAAGTCTTACTCACCGGCAAGTAGCATTACAGGGTTGATCGCCCCCGTCGGTGGATAGACGTCACATATGCGAAGCACCATTCGACGCTCCCTGATCAGCAGCACCGCCTTCGCCCTGGTCACCGCCCTTCCCTTCAACGTCGCGCCCGTCCTGGCCGACCCCGCCCCCGATTCCCGGCACGTTCCCCTGCCGGATCAATTCGCGCTTCTCAAAACAGGCAGCAGGGGAATAGAGGTGCATAACGCGAAGAAAAGGCTTAAAGAATTGGGTTTCCCCCCGGGAAATCTCACCCCCACCTATGACTCCGCCCTGCGAATGACCGTTTGGGCCTTCCAGAAGGCCAACGGGTTGAAGCCCGTCGACAGGATCGACTCGCCGACCTGGCAGGCCCTCCTGCACCCTCGTCGTGTCAAACCTCTGGTGGCGGACGGGGAGCCGGAAAGGGCCGAGATCGATCTGCGGCGCCAGCTCCTCACGGCGTGGAGGGACGGGAAACCCGTGCTGGTGACCCATATCTCGACCGGCGCCCGCAGGCCGTACTGCGAGAAGGGCCACTGCGGGTTCGCCGAGACCCCGGTCGGCGACTACCGGGCGGGGGTGCGGGTTCCCGACTGGTCCACGGGAGTCCTTGGGGCGATGTTCTACTCCGTCTACTTCAACGGCGGCATCGCCATCCACGGCTCCACCCTCGTCCCCCGCTACCCCGCGTCCCACGGCTGCGTCCGGGTCCCGCTGCACAACGCCCTCGACGTCTACCGGTTCCTCCGGCCGGGCGTCCCCGTGTACGTCCGCCGCCCGGAGGTTCCCGGGCGCCGTCCGAAGGCGCGCGGGGGACAGCAGGCCCGGCTGCCCAAGGCACGCCCCCCGGAGGCTCCGCACCGCGCACACCGCCACTCCCCACGCCCCGGGCGTCCCACCGGCGACCGGACGGTGCGTGCCGACAGGAGCGGCCGTTGAGCCGAGAAGCGGCCCTCCCGCCGCGAGGTCCCAGCGCGAGCCGCAAGGTCCCACCGTGAGTTCCCATGGCGAGACCCCACCGCGCGGTCTCGCCACGCGGTCCGGCGAGAAATCCCGGCCGGTACGGCGATCGAACCGATCCGGCGGGCTTAGAACCGGTGCCGCGAGGTGATGATGAAGATGTCGGCAGATCATTCCGAAGGGCGTGAACCGTGATACCAACCATGATCCTGTTCGGTCTGGTCTTCGGGCGCTGGTGGCGGGCCTCCCTCCTCGCCGCCGCCGTGTTCTGGCCCGCCGTGCTCCTGGCCGGCGACGTGATCGGATTCGACGGTTCACTGGTGACGGCGGCCGCGCTGGGAGTGCTCAACGTCGCCGCCGGGGTGGCGATTCACCAGAGCGTCCTGTGGATCGTCAGGAACACGATCACGCAGCGGCCACGGGCGAAGAACCTCTAGCCGTACGGCCACCGCACGTGCCGGGGTGCTCGGCGTCCCCGACGGCGTCCCTCAGGGCGACGGCGACGACAGGAGCGGCGAGAACGGCGAGACGCCGGGCGGCGAGGGCTCGGCGACGGCTCGGCGAGGGCTCGGCGGAACGCGGGCGGGAGTTTCCTCCCGCGTTCCCGGCAAGAGCGCGGTTCAGTGCCCGATCCCCGCCAGGATCACCTCGTCGAGCACGACCGAGGCGGTCGACTGGTCGGGCTCGTTGTACTGTCCCGCCGTGATGGCGACCACCAGGTCCAGTGCGGGCGTCACGTGGATCCGCTGGCCGCCGTTGCCGAACCCGCCCGTCCACGTGTCACCCACGTACCAGTGGTAGCCGTAGTGGGATCTCTCGTCGATCCGCACGCGCGGGCGCAGCGCCCTCTCCAGCCAGGACGACGGGACGACGCCGCCGCCCCCGTCGAGCACGAGCCGCCCGATCGCGAGGAGGTCGCGAGGGGTGAGCCGCAGCCCGGAGGCGGCCAGGGCCACCCCGTCCTCGCCGGTCGACCACTCGAAGCGCGTGATCCCCAGCGGCTCGAACAGCCTGGCACGCGCGTAGTTCTGCACCGCCCGCCCGGTGCCCTTCTCGATGAGCCGCGCCACCAGCGCGGTGGCACCCCCGCAGTAGGACCGCCGGCTGCCCGGCTCGTCCACGATCGGCCGCTCCAGGACGTAGCGGACGCGATCGGGGGCGAGCTCCATCGCGATCTCGCTGTTGGCCGCGCTCGTGTAGGGGGCGCTCTCGTCCCACTCCAGGCCGAGCGTCATGGTGAGCGCGTGCTCGACCGTGAGCGCGGCGCGCCGGGGGTCCTCGGCGAGGTCCGGATACTCGGGAAAGTGCCGTAGCAGCGGCTCGCGCGGCTCCGGCACCCGGCCGTCGGCGAGGGCGATGCCGTACAGGAGGCCGACGACGCTCTTGGTGATCGAGCGGACGTCGTGGAGCGTGCCGGGCGTGAAGCGCACCCGGCCGAGCGGCTCGTTCAGCCGGAAGTCCTCGCCCTCGCCGTAGTGCTCAAGGATCACCCGGCCGTGGCGGAGGGCGACCACGGCGTGGAGGCCGGGCAGCCGGCCCCGCTCCACGGCGAGGGCGAGACGGTCGGCGAGGGCGTCGCTGTTCATGATCCTGTTCTACGCCCTGCCACCGTGTCAGGGTCAACCCTGCGGGGTGAATTCCCACGCCCCCTGCTTGGGGAAGCGGTCGGAGTGGTCGGCCTGGATCCAGCCGGGGTACTCGACCGGGAGCGCGCTGGCGGCGTCCAGCTCGGCGAGGTCCCGCTCGGTGAGCTCCAGCTCGACGGCGGCGAGGTTCCCGGTGAGCTGCTCGGGGCGCTTGGCGCCGATGATGACGCTGCTCACGCCGGGTCGCGAGAGCACCCAGGCCAGCGCGACGCGGGCCACCTCGACCTCGTGGCGGGCCGCCACCTCGCGCAGCACGTCGATCACGTCGTAGGCGCGCTCCAGGTTCACCGGCGGGAACTGGAACTGGTTGCGGCGGGCCGCGCCGTCGCTCGTGCCGGTGCGGTCGAACTTCCCGGACAGCAGGCCGGCGGCGAGCGGGCTCCAGACCAGCAGGCCGAGCCCCTGGTCCTGGAGCAGGGGGAGGATCTCGCGTTCGATGTCGCGTGCCGCGAGCGAGTACTGGGCCTGCAGGGAGACGAACCGCGCCCACCCTCGCCGCTCGGAGACTCCCAGGGCCTTCATCGCCTGCCAGGCGGTCAGGTTCGAGGCGCCGACGTAGCGGACCTTCCCCTGGTGCACGGCGTCGTCGAGGGCGGCCAGGGACTCCTCGAAGGGCGTGATCGGGTCGATGTTGTGGATCTGGTAGAGGTCGATGTGGTCGGTACGGAGCCTGCGCAGGCTGTCCTCCAGCGACCGCATGATGTGCAGCCGCGACTGGCCGACGTCGTTGGGGCCACCGGCCGTCCGCGCGGTCATCTTGGTGGCCAGCACCACGTCGCGGCGGCGTGCCCCGAGCACCTGGCCGAGGAACTCCTCCGACTCGCCCCCGCCGTAGACGTCGGCGGTGTCGATCAGGTTCACCCCGTGGTCGAGCGCGGTGCCCACCAGGCGGTCGGTGTCCTTCACGTCCAGCGCGCCGACCGCCTCCCAGACCTGGGAACCGCGGCCGCCGAAGCTCATCGCTCCGAGCGAGATGCTGGAGACGAAGACCCCGGTGGTGCCGAGCTGTGCGTATTTCATCGTCCTGCTCCTTCCGGATTGAGGGGGGCGCTGGAACGCTATAACCGACATACATGGACAATCCATAAGAAAGAGTCCGACATATATGCGCGATCGTCCGGAGTCACCATGGACCCCCTGTCCGATGTCCTGACCCTGCTGAACGTCAGCGGCGCCCTCTCGTCGCGCTTCGAGGCCGCCGGCCGCTGGGCGCTGCGCTTCCGGAGCTACCGGCACATCAAGATCGGCGCGATCACGTCCGGCGCCTGCTGGCTCACCGTCGACGGCATGCCCGCGCTGCGGCTGTCGGCGGGCGACTGCTACCTGCTCACGGGCGGGCGGCCGTACGAGGTCGCCAGCGACCTGGACGTCGAGGCGGAGGACGGCCACGCCGTCTACCTCGACGCCCCCAACATCAGGAACGTGCGGTACGGGACCACCATCCCGGACGCGGAGCCGACCGTCATCATCGGCGGCAGCATCACCCTCGACGACATGACCGCGACGCTGCTGCTCGACTGCCTGCCCCCGGCCGTGCGCATCCCCGCCGACAGCCCCCAGGCCCGGACCCTGCGCCCGGTGCTGGGGATGCTGACCCACGAGACCTCGGCCGAGCCGCTCGGGGCGACGGTGATGATCGAGCATCTGACCCAGATCATGTTCGTCCAGGCCCTGCGCGCCCACCTGGCCGGCGAGGAGCGCATCCCGGGCTGGCTCGGGGCGCTGGGCGACCCGCAGATCGGCGCCGCGCTCACCCTGATGCACCAGCAGGCCACCCGCCGCTGGACGGTCGCCGGTCTCGCCGCCGAGGTGGACATGTCCCGCTCCAGCTTCGCCCTGCGCTTCAGGACCCTCGTCGGGCTGCCGCCGCTGGACTACCTGCTGCACTGGCGCATCCGGTCCGCGGCCGAGGTGCTGCGCGCCGGTGACCGTACGGTCTCGTCGGTGGCCGCCGAGTGGGGGTACGCCTCGGAGAGCGCCTTCAGCAACGCCTTCAAACGCGTCACCGGCCAGCCGCCCGCCCGGTACCGGACCGCGAAGCCACCCCCGCCGGCCGCCCCTCCCGTCCACGAATGACACCGGCGTACGGGCCGGTATATGAGTTGACGGGCGCGTCCCGCATCCGGTCCGATGGACGTCGGCCGGCGTGCGGCGGGCGGGGCGACCGGGTCCCCCGGCGTACGGCGGGAGGAGAACGACGAGGTTCCGCCGTGTCACGCGGTGGCCCCCGCCCGAGCCCGGGAAGGTGTCCCATGCGTGCCGCCAGGATGCATGCCGACGAGGTGGAGCACGACGTCCCCCTCGTGCGCCGGCTGGTCGCCACGCAGTTCCCGCGGTGGGCGGACCTTCCCGTCGAACCGTTCGACTCCTCCGGCACCGACAACGCCATCTACCGGCTCGGCGACGACATGGCCGTGCGCCTGCCCCGCAGGGCCGGTTCCGCGGCGCAGGTGGAGAAGGACCTGCGGTGGCTGCCGAGGCTCGCCCCGCTGCTCCCGGTGCCCGTCCCCGTCCCGCTCGGCGCGGGCAGGCCGGCCGGCGGATACCCGTTGCCCTGGTCGGTCCACCGCTGGCTCGACGGTGAGACCCCGGTCGCCGGTCGCCTGACCGAGCCGGGCCCGCTCGCCGAAGACCTGGCGGCGTTCGTCGCCGCGTTCCGCGGGATCGGCCTCCCGGACGGGCCGCCCGCCTACCGGGGCGGGCCGCTGGCGGCGCTGGACGCCCCGACGCGCACCGCGCTCGACGACCTGCGCGGGACGATCGACACCGGCGCGGCGACCGCGGCGTGGGAGGCCGCCTTGGGGGCGCCCGGGTGGACGGGCCCGCCCGTCTGGGTCCACTCCGACCTGATGCCGGGGAACCTGCTGCTCGTCGGTGGACGGCTCGGCGCCGTCATCGACTTCGGCACCGCGGGCGTGGGAGACCCCGCCTGCGACCTGATCGTCGCATGGAACCTCCTCCCGGCCGGGGCGCGCGACGACTTCCGCGCGGCCCTGCGGGTCGACGACGCGACCTGGGCCCGCGGGCGCGGCCGGGCCCTGTCCATCGCGCTCATCGCGCTCCCGTACTACAGGGACACGAACCCGGCGTTCGCGGCGAACGCGCGGCACGTGATCCGCGAGGTTCTCGCCGACCACGAGAACGCCACCTGACGAGATCCGCGTACGGGCACGCGCGGCCGGTCGGTGGGTCGGTGGGTCGGCCGGTCGGCGGGTCGGCGGGTCGGTGGGCCGGTCAGCGGCTTGGGGCCCCGCCCAGGTGCTTCCGCTTGCGGATAATCCGGAACGGTACCGGTTGGCTATGGTGGGGGGCATGACCGCCATGGCGCCCGCCCGCACCGAACCGGATCTGTCGTTCCTGCTGGACCACGCCGGCCACGTCCTGAGGACCCGGATGGCGGCGGCGCTCGCCGAGATCGGGCTGACGGCGCGCATGCACTGCGTGCTGGTCCACGCCCTGGAGGAGGAGCGCACGCAGATCCAGCTCGCCGAGCTCGGCGACATGGACAAGACGACGATGGTGGTCACGGTCGACGCCCTGGAGAAGGCCGGGCTCGCCGAGCGCCGCCCGTCCGGCACGGATCGGCGCGCCCGGATCATCGCGGTCACCGAGAAGGGCGCGGAGGCCGCGCGGCGGAGCCAGGAGATCGTCGACGGCGTGCACCGGGCGACGCTGGGCGCGCTACCCGACGACGAGGCCGAGGTGCTCGTACGGGCGATGAACCGCCTGGTGACGGGGCATCTGGCCGCTCCCGTCGAGGCGCCGCAGGGGGTCAGGCGGGCGCGGCAGCGCACAAAGTGAATCCATAGAGGATCGTCTACAACAAAACTATCTGCTACGGTCGTCCCTGTTCCCTTCCGAACAGGAGACGGCCATGTCGCACACCGCACCCTCCCCCCGGCCACCCCGCGCCGGTGCGTCCCCGTCGCGCCGGACGGCGCTCGCCGTGCTGTCCACCGCGATGTTGATGACGATCCTGGACGGCAGCATCGTGACCGTGGCGATGCCGGCCATCCAGGATGACCTGGGCTTCTCGCCCGCCGGGCTCAGCTGGACCGTCAACGCCTACCTGATCGCCTTCGGCGGGCTGCTCCTCCTGGCCGGCCGGCTGGGCGACCTCGTCGGCCGCAAGAGCATGTTCCTGGCCGGGAACGCGGTCTTCACCGCCGCGTCGCTGCTGGCCGGGCTGTCCACCGGGCCCGGCATGCTGATCGCCGCCCGGTTCCTGCAGGGGGTCGGCAGCGCCATGGCCTCCGCGGTCGTGCTGGGCATCCTGGTGACGCTGTTCACCGAGCCCGGCGAGCGCGCGAGGGCGTTCGGCGTCCTCAGCTTCACCGGCGCCGCCGGGGCCTCCATCGGCCAGGTCCTGGGCGGGGTCCTCACCGACGCGCTCAGCTGGCACTGGATCTTCTTCATCAACCTGCCGATCGGCCTGGCCACGATCGCGCTGGCGATCCGGGCGCTGCCGGGCGAGCGCGGGATCGGGCTCGCCTCCGGGGCCGACGTCATCGGCGCCGTGCTGGTCACCGGCGGCCTGATGCTGGGCATCTACACGGTGGTCAAGATCGAGGAGTACGGCTGGCTCGCGGCGCACACCCTCGGCCTGGGCGCGGTGTCGCTCGCCCTGCTGGCCGCGTTCGTCGCCCGCCAGGCGACCGCGAGGACCCCGCTGATGCCCCTGCGGATCCTCCGGTCGCGCAACGTCTCGGGCGCCAACCTGGTCCAGATCCTCACGCTGTCGGCCATGTTCGCCTTCCAGATCATCGTCGCGCTCCACATGCAGAAGGTCCTCGGGTACGGCGCGCTCGACACCGGCCTGGCGATGCTCCCCGCGGCGGTGGCCATCGGCGGCGTGTCCCTGTTCCTCTCCGCCCGGCTCAACACCCGCTTCGGCGAGCGTGCCGTCCTGCTGGCGGGCCTGGTGCTCCTGTTCGGGGCGATGGGCTGGCTCACCCGCGTACCGGTGGACGCGGACTACGTCACCGACCTGCTCCCGGTGATGCTGCTCGTCGCGGGCGCCGGGCTGGTGCTCCCGGCGCTGACCGCGCTCGGCATGTCCGGCGCCGGGGCCGACGACGCGGGCCTGGCGTCCGGGCTGTTCAACACCACCCAGCAGATCGGCATGGCGACCGGCGTCGCGGTGCTGTCCACACTGGCCGCCTGGCGTACCGGGGAGCTGCTGACCGCGGGAGAGAGCGGGGCGGCCGCGCTGACCGGCGGCTACCGGCTGGCCTTCGGCATCGCCGCCGCGCTGCTCCTGGCCGCCTTCACCGTCGCGCTCGTCGTGCTGCGGCAGCCCGGACCGGGCACCGCCGCCCCGGACGGCCGGGCCCGCCACCACGGGTAGCGGTCAGAAGAGGGTCAGCGGCTCGGCGGGGACGGGATCGGGGAGCGGCTCGATCCCGGGCAGCAGGGCCCGTACGTCGTCGTGGAAGCGGCGGGCGAGCTCCGGCGCCTCGGCGTTGTCGGGGGTGTGGACGAACACGGTCGGCGAGCGGCCCTCGCGCAGCCACCCGGCGACCGTCTCGGCCCAGTCCCGCCAGCCCTCGACCGTGCTCGCCGTGTCGTCCCTGCCCAGGTAGCGGACGATCGGGCGGTCGGTGAGCGCGACCGACCGGCGCGGCATGCGCGGCTTCTTCGACCACGCCTCCCGCTCGGCGTCGCTGGTCGGAGGGCTCCGGAAGAGGGTGGTGGTGTCGAAGGGCACCCACTCGGCACCGGCCCCGGCGAGGACCCCTTCGAGGAGCCGAACGGAGCGCGGGTCGTCGAAGAACGCGCGGTGGCGGACCTCGACGGCGTACCGGTGCGAGCGGGGCAGCCCGCGCAGGAAACCGGCCAGGGTGCCGAGGTCGGTCGGGCCGAACGATCCCGGCAGCTGGATCCAGAGGGTCTGAGCTCGCGGTCCGAGCGGTTCGATCGCCTCCAGGAACGAGCGAAGCTCCTCGTCGACGCCGGTGAGACGGCCCTCGTGCGTGATCGTCCTGGGCAGCTTGACCACCAGGCGGAAGTCGGGGCCGGTCTGCCGCGCCCAGGATTCCACCGTGCCCCTCGACGGTGTCGCGTAGAAGGTCGTGTTGCCCTCCACCGCGTTGCACCAGGTCGCGTACGCCCGCAGGCGCTCCCCGGGAGGGAGCGGATGGGGCAGGAAGCGTCCCTGCCATGACGTGAGAGACCACATCGCGCATCCCACATGAAGCCGCATGACCCGACGTTACCCAAGAACGGCGGGGCGTCCGGCCGGGGGGCGTCTTGGTCAGGCGCGCTTTACGGGAGCACTACAACCGGCCGTCATACGGTAGATCCACTACCCAAGCGGGCATTCGGGTAAATCATCGTACTCGCGACAGATGGGATGTTCATCAATGAAGGTGGCATTTCTCCTAGCAGGGTTCCTCACCGTCCTCATGGCGGCCCCGGCCCCGGTCTCGGCCTCGGCCGCGACGGCCGGGACCGGATCCGGGACCGACGCGTCCACGACCTCCGCCCCCTCCGCCTCCTCTTCCTCCTTCGGGAAGCGGGCCTATCCCACCGAGTTCCCCCTTCCCGACGGCTTCCAGCCGGAGGGGATCGCCATCGGCCCGGGAGCGGCCGCGTACTTCGGCTCACGCGGGACCGGCGCGATCTACCAGGCCGACCTGCGCACGGGCAAGGGCCGGATCATCAACCCCGGACCGGGCACCCCGTCGCTCGGCCTCAAGGTCGACGCGCGCGGCAGGCTGTTCGTCGCGGGCGGCACGGGCGGCGACGCCCGCGTGATCGACACCCGGAGCGGCAGGGTGCTCGCGAGCTACCGGCTCGCCACCGGCGCCGCGTTCGTCAACGACGTCGTGCTCACCCGCGACGCGGCGTACTTCACCGACTCGACCAATCCCGTGCTGTACAAGCTGCCGTTCGGGCGTGGGGGAGCACTGCCGGGCGAGGCGGTGCAGGTGCCGCTGAGCGGGGACATCGCCTACACGACCGGCATCAACGCCAACGGCATCGCCCAGACCCCCGACCGCAGGGCGCTGCTCGTCGTCCAGTCGAACACCGGCAGGCTGTTCCGGGTCGACCCCTCGACCGGTGTCGCCACCCTGGTGGACATCGGCGCCGAGTCGCTGGTCAACGGTGACGGCCTGCTGCTGGAGGGCCGCGTCCTCCACGTCGTGCAGAACCGCCTGAACACCCTGACGTCCCTCTCCCTGGACCGCCGCGCCACCTCGGGGAAGGTCGTCCGCAAGCTCACCGACGGCCGCTTCGACGTGCCCACCACCGTCGCCTCCTTCCGCGACCGCCTCTATCTCCCCAACGCCCGCTTCACCACCACTCCCACCCCGACGACCCCGTACGACGTGGTGGCCGTCGAGCGCCGCTGACCGTTCTCCCCCGGCCCTTCCGGCACTGGGCGGGGCGGGTGGGAGCGGGATCGCAGGCGGTCGTCCGCTCCCACCCGCGCGGTCGGTGGTGACCCGGCTCCGCCGCCCGAATACGTCACCCGGGCTTCAGGACTCGCGGCCGAAGTCGACGTCCTTGGTCTCGACCGTCCCGGCGGTCCGGCCCGGTGCCGTCTGGTAGGTCCAGTACAGGTTCGTGTGGGTGATGACCAGGTCCGGCGACGGGGCGCCCCACTCCGTCTGGTCCTCCGTCGTGTGGGCGTCGCTGACGAGGGTCGCGTCGTATCCCCTGGCGAACGCGCCGTGGAGCGTCGAGCGGACACACTGGTCGGTCTGCGCGCCGACGACGACAAGCCGCCCGACGCCGAGGCCGGACAGCACGCTCTCAAGGGTGGTGTCCTCGAAGGCGTCGCCGTAGCCCTTCTCGACGAGCGGCTCGGCGCCGTCCGGAACCAGCTCGGGGACGATCCGCCAGCCGTCGCTCCCCCTCGCGAGGTCCTCGTCCGAGTGCTGGACCCAGACGACGGGCACCCGCTCCCGCCGCGCCCTCTCGACGAGGCCGCCGATGTTCGCGACGACCACGTCGCGCTCGTGGGCCCCCTCGACGACACCGTTCTGCACGTCGATGACGAGGAGGGCGGTGTTCGGCCGGTTCTCGAGTGTGGTCATGGTCTTCCCTTGCTCGCGCCGGAATCGTGTGCCCGCTCACGGTAGGCACGCCCACCGACAGAAAGTCTCCTCCCCGGCCACCGGGCGATGACACCCACCCGCTCGGGGGCGGCACCCGAGCGGGCCGGGAGCAGGGGTTCGTCCCGGCGAAGGACGCCGTCCGTGCTCACAATCAGGGCCGATTCCCGCCAGCGTGCCGGGAGGCGTACAGCCGACCATGGACCCATGAGCACTTTCCGCACGTTCGCCATCGAGGCCGAGGTCGTCGCAGAGCTGCGCGTCCGCGACGACGCCGGGCGTCCGCCCCGGATGGTCACCGACACCGAGGGCGGCTCACCGCTGCGGTGCTGCCTGCGCCGTAGCCTCCCGGGGGAGCGACTCGCCCTGCTCGCGTACGCGCCGCTGCGCCGGTGGGGGGCGCGGACCGGGGGCGATCCCGGCCCGTACGAGGAGGTGGGCCCGGTGTTCGTGCACGCCGAGCCGTGCGAGGGGCCGGGCGGGACGGGCTTCCCCGTCGACATGTGCGGTGAGCGGCGGGTGTTCCGCGCCTACGACGCGAGCGGCGCCATCCTCGGCGGGCGGCTGGTGGACCGGAACGTCAGCCGCGACGCCACCGCGGCGGAGAGCGTCCTGGCCGAGCAGTTCGCGGACCCCGGCGTGGCGCTGGTGCATGTGCGGGCGGTGGAATTCGGCTGTTTCCTGTTCGAGGTGCACCGCGCCTGACCCCGCGCCTTCCGTGCTACGCCTCGCCCGCGGGGGCGGCGATGCGGTACCCCACCCCGGGTGTCGTCGTGATGACCGACGGGCTGCCCAGCTTGCGGCGCAGCCTCCCGATGGTCACGGTGACGGTGTTGGTGAACGGGTCGGCGTTCTCGTCCCAGACCTGCTCCAGGAGGTCCTCGGTGCTCAGGAAGCCGGGACCGGCGCGCAGCAGGGCTTCGAGGAGCGCGAACTCCTTGACCGAGAGGTCGAGCTGGCGGCTGTCGCGGGTGACCGTGCGGCGTACCGGGTCGAGCTCGATCCCGGCCGCGCGCAGCGTCCGCGCGCGGGCGAACGGACGGCGGCGGGCCAGGGCGTGGACGCGCAGGACCAGTTCGGGGAAGTGGAAGGGCTTGGCGAGGTAGTCGTCGGCTCCCAGGGCGAGACCACTGACCCGGTCCCCGGGAGCACCGGCCGCGGTCAGCATCAGGACCATCCCGCGGTCGTCCCGTTCGGTGATCATCTGGCACAGGACGTCGCCGTGGATCCCGGGCAGGTCACGGTCGAGCACCACCACGTCGTACGCGTTGAGATCGAGCTTCGCCGCGGCGGCCAGGCCGTCGTGGGCGACGTCGACGGCCATGCCCTGATCCCGCAGCCCCTCGGCCAGGACCTCGGCGAGCGGGCGCGCGTCCTCCACCACCAGGACCCTCACCCGGCACCGCCTTCCGGCGCGGGGGCCGATGGCAGCGAGACGGTGACGCGCAGGCCGCCTTCCGGCCGGGCGTGCAGGGCCAGGACGCCGTCGTGCGCGCTGACGACGGCCGCGACGATCGACAGGCCGAGACCGGCGCCGGTCTCCGAGCCGGTCCGGTCGGCGACGAGCCGCCGGAAGGGCTCGGCGAGCCGGGCGACCTGCGCCGGGTCGAGCACCGGCCCGTCCGTCTCCACGACCAGCCGCACCGAGCCGTTACCGGTCCCGTCTCCGGTCATGGTCCTGGTCGAAGTCGTGGTCGTGGTCGAGGTCCCGGTTGCGGTCGTGGTCCCGGTCGTGAGCCGGATCGAGCCGCCGTGCCGGTTGTGGACGACCGCGTTGTCGATCACGTTGTTCACCAGGCGAGACAGCAGGGGCGGGCTGCCCCGGGTCCACGCGGTGTCCTGGATGTGTGCCTCGACGGTCAGCTCCCTCTCCGCGATGTCCGTCGCGCGGGCGGCCAGTGATTCGGACACCAGGGTGCCGAACGCGACCGGGACGCGGTCGTGGAGCTCGCCGTGTTGCGCGCGGGCGAGGTCGAGGAAGCCTTCCAGAAGGCTGTCGACCCGGTCGAGTTCGGTGCGCAGCCGGTCGGCGAGCGCCAGCGTCTGCGCCGGTACCGGCCCCGGCTTGGCCACGGCCACGTCCAGCGACGCCCGCATCGTCGTCAGCGGTGTCCGCAGCTCGTGGGAGGCGTTGGCGACGAACCGGCGCTGGGCGGCGAAGGACGCCTCCAGGCGTTCCAGCAGCCCGTCGACGGTGTCCGCGAGATCCTTGACCTCGTCGGCGGGACCCGGCACGGCCAGCCGTTCGTGCAGGTTCTCGGCCGAGATCCGCCGTGTCGCCACGGTGATCGTCCGCAGCGGGCGCAGCACCCGACCGGCCACGGCCCTGCCCAGCGGGAACGAGATCGCCGCCATCACGACCAGCGCGATCACCGAGCCCACCAGGAGCTGGCGCGACTGGACCGCGTGGACCTCCGAGAGCTGCGCTTCGAGCTGGTGGACGCGTTCCTGCACATGGGCGAGACCGGGCCGCGGGACGGGCGAGGTCTGGCCGGGTACCGGCACCGTGCTGCCCGCGCCGGCCAGCAGGTTGGTGAGGGTGAGCAGCCCCAGGCCGGACAGGAGGAACAGGACGGCGTACAGGATGGTGAAACGCTGCCGTACCGTCCGCCTCGGTAGCGCGGGGCCTCGCGGCTCGCTCATCGGTCCTCTCCCGTTCGCGCACGCACCTTCAGGGCTTCCAGGTCTTCAAGGCTTCCAGGATGCGGCACCCGACCTAACAGCGGTGTGACAGCGACGGTTCGGCCCGTGTTAGGGCCGGAACCGTAGAACCGGCCCATGCGAGAGACCCACGAAGTCACCACCGGACCATCCCTGACCGCACGGGTGCGGCAGGAGTGGGCGAGGTTCCGCACCCGAGGCCGGATGACCGCCATGGCGGCCGCGATCCTCGTCACCGTCCTGCTCGGACTGCTCCACGCGATCCTGCTCGGCAGCGGCTCCCACTGCAGCGACGGCCCGGTGGAGATCCCCTGTCCCACCGCTCCGGTCGGGCCGCACGGCCAGGCGGTGAGCGACACCTTCTACTTCGTCCACCAACCCCTGGGCGAGAACGGCAGCATCACCGTCCGCGTGACGTCCATGACCGGCATCATCACCTATCCGCCGCCCGGCCACGACGAGATCGTCCCCGGCCTCGTGCCATGGGCGAAGGCCGGCGTCATCATCAAGGACGGCACCGCACAGGGTTCCTCCTACGCGGCGCTGATGCTCACGGGCTCGCACGGCGTACGGATGCAGCACGACTACGTCCACGACACGGCCGGACGCGCGGGCGGCGTCTCGGCGAAGGCGCCGCGCTGGCTGCGCCTGACCCGCTCCGGCGACACCATCACCGGCCACGAGTCGGCGGACGGCACGCGATGGACCAGGGTCGGCACCGCCCGCCTCACCGCGCTGCCCGAGATCGTACGGGTCGGCCTCTTCGTCGCGTCCCCGGGTGACCTGACCCTCAGGCCCGTAGCCCTCGGCGCGGGCCTCCCGGAATCGCGCTTCACCCAGGCCACCGCCACCTTCGACCGCGTCAGCGTGGAGGGCGGCACGTCCACCGGCGAATGGGACCGCGGCAGCGTGGGCGAGATGGGGCACACCGACTGGGAGAAGTATCACCGGGCAGCCGGGCTCGCCGAGTCGGACGGCGTGTTCACCGTCACCGGAACCGGTGACATCGGGCCGAGCGGCGCCGAGGGCGGCCACCCCGTGGAGAGCGGCCTCGTCGGCCTGGTCATCAGCCTGATCATCGTGCTCGTGGTGGCCGTACGATTCGTGACCACCGGGTACCGGCCGGGCGGGACCGGAGTCGCGCCCGACGTCACGTCCGATGCCACGCCCGGCGTCGCGCCCGATGCCTCGCTCATGGCTACGCCTGGAGCCACGTCCGATGTCGTACCGGATGTCGCACCTGGCGCCGCGCCCGGTGTCGCGCCGCTCACCGGCCGGACGCTGGTGGCGAAGGCCCTCGTGGTCGGCGCGGTCACCTTCCTGGCCGGGCTGGTCGCCGCGGCGGTCGTGGTGTCGGCCGGCCCGAAGGTCCTTCGTGCCAACGGTCTCGGCGTCGTCACGGTGCCGGCTCTCACAGGACTGCGGGTCGTCGTCGGCGTCGCGGCGCTGCTCGCGCTCGCCGCCGTCCTCGCGCTCGCCGTCGGCGCGCTGCTGCGTCGAACCTGGACGGCGGTCCTCGTCACGATCTCGGTGGTCGTCCTGCCGTACCTCCTGGCGGTCCTGCCGCTCCTGCCCGACGAAACGGCCAGGTGGCTGCTCCGCCTCACACCCGCCGCAGGCTTCGCCGCCGAACAGACCCTCCACGAACATCCGCAGACGGTCGCCCACTACGCGCCCTCGGCGGGCTACTACCCGCTCACCTGGTGGGCCGGGCTCGCCGTGCTCTGCGGTTACGCCGCGGTCGTCCTCGCACTGGCCGGCTTCCGGCTACGCGGGAGCGTTCCGGCGTCACGACCACGCTGGAGATAACGGCCCGCCACCAGGGGTACGGCGGCACCGTGATCAGGAAACGCGCGGCCACCACCAGCCGCCGGCCGAGCGCCCTTTTCATGATCGATAACATGGTGACCTGGCGTGATGTCCCTCAGGGAGCGCCGCCGAACCCGATCTCGTTCCCGTCGGGATCGCGGTAGGTGGCCTTGCGCACGCCGTTGGAGTAAGTCTCCCGCTCAACGGGTTCGAGTCCTCGCTCGGCGATCCGCGCCACGAGGGCGTCGAAGTCGTCGACGAAGATCGTGTGCATGGCGTGACCGGCGTGCTCGGGCCGCTGCTCGATGAACACGGACCGATGTTCCGCGAGTTCCCACACCGCCTCCGTGTCACTCGCGACGAACGTCGGCGGGGAGCCCAGAAGCTGTTCGTACCACTTCAGGGCCGTCGCATACTCGGTGACCGGAATTCCTGCGTACAAGTCGAGGGCCATGCCGTGATCTTAAGGAATCCCCGACTCCCGCGCGGACCGGTCTTTCCTCGCGTCGCAAGCGCCCGGCGCAGCCGAGAACGGCGGCTGCCGTACCGGCTCATGCGCATCCCGTTGAATCCTTCCAGCCGGTATTTCCGCCGTGGAATCCGAGAGCCTCGAATTCCTGACATCCCGCTTGCGAACCGGCCGGAGCCTGAGCCTGAGCCGTACCGGCCACGAGCCGGGGGTCGCCTGAGAAACCGGCCTGTCACGCTCGCGAGACCTCGAATCACGCGGGCGGGACGGTCGGAGAGAGGATCGTGCAACGACCGGCGCGGATCGGTCTACTGCTGACCGCGTGGCTCGCGCTTCGATGGGATGACCGTCCCCACACGCATCGGAGCCACGCTCATGCCGCTCGATCACTACGTCACCCTCGGCCGGTCCGGGTTGCGGGTCAGCCCGTTCGCCCTCGGCGCGATGACCTTCGGCGAGGACCCTGGAGGTGCCGGGTGCGGTGTCGAGGAGTCGGAGAAGATCCTGACGACCTACCTGGACCGCGGCGGGAACTTCGTCGACACCTCGAACTTCTACACCAACGGCCACTCGGAGAAGATCCTCGGCGACTTCTTCGCCGCCCGTCCCGGACTGCGCCGGCACGTGGTGCTGGCGTCGAAGTTCTTCACCAACCTCTTCCCCGGTGACCCCAACGGCGGCGGCGCGGGCCGTTCGTCGATCGTCGCCCAGCTCGACGAGACCCTGCGCCGCATGCGCACCGACTACCTGGACCTGTACTGGTTGCACAACTGGGACCGGCACACACCGATCGAGGAGACGCTGCGCACCCTCGACGACCTGGTCCGGGCCGGGAAGATCCGCTACATCGGGTTCTCCAACACGCCGGCCTGGGTCACCGCCCAGGCCCAGACCACGGCCCTGCTGAAGGGGTGGACGCCGCTGATCGCGCTGCAGGTCGAGTACTCGCTGCTGGCACGCACCGTGGAGGGCGAGCTCGCCCCGCTCGCGCTCGACCAGGGCATGGCGCTGGTGCCCTGGAGTCCGCTGAAGAACGGCTTCCTGTCCGGCAAGTACCGGCGCGGCACCCGGGTCGACGACTCCGCCCGCACCGCCTTCGTCGGCGGCCCCGGCGAGGAGGAGTTCACGGTCATCGACGCCGTCGCCGCCGTCGCCGACGAGCTCGGAACCACGTCCGCGGCGGTGTCGCTGGCCTGGCTGCGCGCCCGCGAGGGCACCGTGGTGCCCATCCTCGGCGCCCGGCGCGTGGAACACCTCGACGACAACCTCGCCGCCCTGGAGGTGACGCTCACCCCCGAACACCTCCGCACGCTGGACGAGGTCTCGGCTCCGGCCCTGAACTACCCGGCGCCGATGCACGGCGCGCTGCGGGCGATGCTGCAGTTCGCGGGGACCACCGTCGACGGTGAGACGTCCACCGTGTACCCACCGCTGCTGCAGAGCGACGTCCGCTACTAAGCTCCGCGACATCCCGCGACATCCCGCGACATCCCGCGACGGAGCGGGCCGCGGACCCCGGAGGGCTGGACGGGTGACCGCGGGCCGAGGTCTACCCGGTGGAGCCGCGGACGACCAGCGGGGTGGGCAGGATCCTCGGGAGAGGGGTGACGCCTTCGTTGATCATCGTGATGACCGCCGCGGCCGCCGCCGTACCGAAGCCCGCCTTGTCCTGGGCCAGCGTCGTCAGCCCCGGCGGCACCAGCGCGGCCAGCTCGATGTCGTCGAACCCGACCAGCGCGATGTCCTCGGGCACCTTCAGCCCCGCCTCGGTCACGGCCCGCAGCGCGCCGATCGCCATCTCGTCACCCGCGGCGAACACCGCGTCGGGCGGCTCCTCCAGCTCCAGCAGGGCACGCATCGCGGCGTGACCGCTCGCCAGGTAGAAGTCGCCCTCGACGACCAGCTCCGGCCTGTGCTCCAGGCCGAGCGCGGCCAGTTCCTCCAGGTAGCCGCGCAGCCGCTCCGCGCCCGGCCTGGTGCGGGCCGGGCCGGTGATGGTGGCGATGACCCGGCGCCCGGTCGCGTGCAGGTGGCGGACCGCCTCGCGCGCCCCGCCCGCGTTGTCGGAGGTCACGTAGGTGGTCCGCGGCCCCTGGACGGGCCG
The DNA here is from genome assembly GCF_042888905.1 of Streptosporangium sp. NPDC002721. Taxonomy (NCBI): domain Bacteria; kingdom Bacillati; phylum Actinomycetota; class Actinomycetes; order Streptosporangiales; family Streptosporangiaceae; genus Streptosporangium; species Streptosporangium sp. NPDC002721. The sequence continues at coordinate 348,611 of NZ_JBIAQI010000003.1, read as the reverse complement.
GTCGAGGGAGACGCACGGCACCTCCGACGCCGCCAGCGGCTGGAGCGAGGGGTCGGCCCTGCCGTTGTCTATGAAGACCACGCCGTCGAGGTTGTGCCTGCGCACGGCGCGGAGAAAGCTGTCGGGCGTGCCGTCCTCGCTGGTGGCGAGCATGAGCAGGTGATAACCGCGCTCGCTCAGCGCGGTCTTCAGCCCGATGAGGATCTCCTGGAAGAACGGGTGCCGCCAGCCGGGGCGGCGGTGGTCGGTGTCCCAGATCAGGCCGACCATGTGGGATCTCTTGGTGGCCAGGGTGCGGGCCGACTCGTTGGGCAGGTATCCGATGCGTGCCGCGGTGCTGAGAATGAGCTCGCGGGTCTGGGCGTTCACCACCTCGGGGTTGTTGAACACGCGGGAGACAGTCGCCGACGACACCCCGCAAAGGCGCGCCAGCTCTCGAATCGTTGCCACGGGCGTACGGTATCGCATCTCGCTGAAACCGGTTTCATGTAACCGGTTGCATGGAAGTTATGTGAGTGCCCACGTCATGTCAACCCATCCCGGTGGATTTCCGGCGCGTGACGTTTCTGTGACTTGACGGGGGGCGGCGGCGTTCTGTGGAATGTCCCACTGACAGGCCGATGCCGCACCGTTGCCGCGGGGCTCGGCCTTCTCGTCGCATCTCGCAGTCACCCTTCCTCTCCCCTCGAAGGAGTTCCAGGTGTCTGCTGGACGAACCCGTCTCGCCGCCGGAGTGCTGGCCGTCGGCATGCTCGCCGCCGGTTGCGGCGGCTCCCCCTCCACCGGCTCCACCGGCTCCACATCGGCCGGCGGCAAGATCACCCTGACCCTCAACCTGTTCGGGAACATGGGCTTCAAGGAGCTCTACGCCAAGTACGAGGCCGCCCACCCCAACATCAAGATCGTCGAGAGGACGTCGGCGTACAACGACCACCACCGCAACCTCGCGGCGCACCTGGCCACCGGCAGCGGCACCGCCGACATCGAGGGGATCGACACCGGCTTCGTCGCCCAGTTCAGGAACCAACCCCAGCACTTCGCCGACCTGCGGCAGCACGGCGCCGACCAGCTCAAGGACCGCTGGCTGCCGTGGAAGTGGGAGGCGTCGCTGGCCAAGTCTGGGGCCCAGATCGGCTACGGCACCGACGTCGGCGGCCTGGCCATGTGCTACCGCCGCGACCTGTTCGAGAAGGCCGGGCTGCCCACCGACCGTGACGAGGTCGCCAAGCTCTGGCCCGACTGGACGTCCTATTTCGAGACCGGCAAGCGCTACACCGCCAAGAAGCCCGAGGGCGCCGCGTTCTTCGACGGCGGCCCCCAGGTCTTCAACGCGATGGTCGGCCAGGCCGAGACCGGCTACTACGACACCCAGGACAACGTCGTGGTGGCCACCAACCCGGCCATCCGCTCCGCCTACGACGAGGTGCTCAAGGCCGTGGCCGACGGCCAGTCGGCCAAGCTCGTCGGCAGCTCGCCCGCCTGGAACACCGGCTTCGCCAAGAGCCAGTTCGCCACCATCGCCTGCCCCGCCTGGATGCTCGCCAAGATCCAGGACCAGGGCAAGGACTTCGCCGGGCAGTGGGACGTGGCCGCCATCCCCGGTGGCGGCGGCAACTGGGGCGGCTCCTACCTGACCGTCCCGGCCCAGAGCAAGAACCTGAAGGAGGCCGTGGCGCTGATCGCCTGGCTGACGGCACCCGAACAGCAGATCGAGGTGTTCACCAAGCACGGCATCCTGCCCTCCACCGTCGCCACCTACGACAAGCCCGAGGTGACCGGGCTCAAGCACGAGTTCTTCAACGACGCGCCGATCGGAAAGATCTTCACCACCGCCGCCCGCAACCTCAAGCCGCAGTACCAGGGCCCGAGGGCCGGCGACATCCAGACCGCCATCCGCGACGCGATCAACCGCGTGGAGGAGGGCAAGCAGGACGGCGCCGAGGCGTGGACGCAGGTGCTCGGGGACATCGAGCGCATCAGCAAGTGACGCGCGCCGATCCGTGAGAGCCGGGCGGCGGCGGGAGGTCAGGGCCCGCCGCCGTCCCCCTTCCCCCGAGGAGCCGACCGTGACCTCCGCCAAACCCGTCGCTCCCCTCCAGGAGCCGGCCATGACCCCCGTCTATCCCGTCGCTCCCCTTCCTCCCTGGAGCCGACCGTGACCTCCGTCAGATCGGGCCCCCGGCGCCGCTGGGCCTACCAGCTCGACGTCAAGGGCTCGCCGTACCTCTACATCGCCCCGTTCTTCCTGCTGTTCGGCGCGGTGGGCATGTTCCCGCTGCTGTACACCGCCTACGTCTCCCTCACCGACTGGAACCTGCTGGACCCGGCGCGCGAGTGGGTGGGGCTGGCCAACTACGCCGAGCTGCTGGCCGACGACTACTTCTGGAACGCGCTGTTCAACACCGTCAGCATCTGGCTGCTGTCCACCGTGCCGCAGCTGCTGGCCGCGCTGTTCATCGCGCACATGCTCAACCGCAGGCTGCGCGCCCGCACGCTGTTCCGGATGGGCGTGCTGCTGCCGAACGTGACCTCGATCGTCGCGGTCACGATCATCTTCGCCCAGCTCTTCGGCCGCGACTTCGGCATGGTCAACTGGGCCCTCGGCCTGGTGGGCCTGGACCCGATCGACTGGCAGGCCGGCACGCTCTCCTCGCACGTCGCGATCTCGCTGATCGTCATCTGGCGGTGGACCGGCTACAACGCCCTCATCTACCTGGCCGCCATGCAGACCATCCCCGAGGACCTGTACGAGGCGGCCCGGCTGGACAGCGCGAGCCAGTTCACCCAGTTCTGGAAGATCACCGTGCCGATGCTCCGTCCCACGATCATCTTCACCGCCGTCGTGTCCACCATCGGCGGCTTCCAGATCATCGCCGAGCCGCTGCTGTTCCAGGCCGGCACCGGCAACCCGACCGGCGGCTCGGACCGCCAGTTCCAGACCGTCGGCCTCTACCTCTACGAGCAGGGCTTCAGCATGTACGAGTTCGGCTACGCCTCGGCGATCGCCTGGACACTCTGCATGATCATCGTGGTCATGGCGCTCGTCAACTTCGCCATCACGCGCAGGATCAGGAGCAGCTGACATGGCAACCGTCACCGCCGTCCGGCGCGGCCTGAACCGCCGGACCCTCCGGCGCGGACTGAACCCCCTGGGCGCGGGGTTCTGGACCTACGCCGCGCTCGTCGCCGTGCTGCTCGGCTCGCTGTTCCCCATCTACTGGTCGCTGATCGTGGCCTCCCACGACAACGACGCCATCGCCAGCGTCCCGCCGGTCCTCACCCCCGGCGGCCACCTGTTCGAGAACATCAGCCGGGTCTTCGACACCACCGCGTTCGGCCAGGCGATGTTCAACTCCTTCCTCGTGTCCGGCTCGGTCACCGTCTCGGTCGTGCTGTTCTCCACGCTGGCCGGCTTCGCCTTCGCCAAGCTGCGCTTCCGCGGGCGCAACGTGCTGCTCGTCATGGCCATCGCCACCACCACCGTGCCGCAGCAGCTCGGCATCATCCCGCTGTACATCCTCATGGCCGAATTCGGCTGGACCGGCAGGCTGGAGGCGGTGATCGTGCCCGGCCTGGTCACCGCGTTCGGTGTGTTCCTCATGACCCAGTACCTCTCCAGCGCCATCCCCGACGAGCTGCTGGAGGCCGGTCGCATCGACGGGTGCAGCACGCTGCGGCTGTTCTGGCACGTCGTGCTGCCCGCCGCCCGCCCGGCCGCCGCCGTGCTCGGCCTGTTCACCTTCATGCAGGCCTGGAACGACTTCTTCTGGCCGCTGGTCGTCCTCACGCCGGAGAACCCGACCGTCCAGGTCGCGCTCTCCAGCCTGGCCAGCGGCTACACCACCGACTACGCGCTCGTGCTCACCGGCACCGTGCTCGCGATCGTGCCGATCGTGGCGGTCTTCGCCGCGCTGGGCCGTCAGATCATTGGGGGAATCATGTCAGGAGCGATCAAGGGATGACCTGGGAAAACATGTCCTTTCCCGCCGGGTTCGTGTGGGGGACGGCCACCGCCGCCTACCAGATCGAAGGCGCCGTGGACGCCGACGGGCGCGGGCCCTCGATCTGGGACACGTTCTGCCGCGTCCCCGGCGCGGTGGCCAGGGGCGAGAGCGGCGAGCACGCCTGCGACCACTACCACCGCTGGCGGGAGGACGTGGATCTGATGGACCGGCTCGGCGCCGGCGCCTACCGCTTCTCGCTGGCCTGGCCCAGGATCGTGCCCGACGGCGACGGCCGGGTGAACCGGCGCGGCCTCGACTTCTACCGGCGGCTCGCCGACACCCTGTGCGAACGCGGCATCGAGCCGTACGTCACCCTCTACCACTGGGACCTGCCCCAGGCGCTGGAGGACCGCGGCGGCTGGCGCGCCCGTGACACCGCCGAGCGCTTCGCCGACTACGCCGAGGTCGCGTACGAGGCGCTGGGCGACATGGTGTCGCACTGGATCACGCTGAACGAGCCGTACTGCTCGTCCATCGTCGGCTACGCCGAGGGCCGCCACGCACCCGGCGCGCGCGAGGGTCACGGCGCGCTCGCCGCCGCCCACCACCTGCTGCTGGGCCACGGCCTCGCGACGGCCAGGCTGCGGGCACGGGCGCGGCCGGGGCAGCAGGTCGGCATCACGCTCAACATGTCGCCCACGGTGCCCGCGACCGGCTCGGCGGCCGACGCCGACGCGGCGCGCAAGATGGACCTGCTGGTCAACCGGCAGTTCACCGACCCGCTGCTGCTCGGCGCCTACGCGTCCGACATGGCGGAGACCTTCGGCGCCATCAGCGACTTCTCCTTCCGCCGCGAGGGCGACCTGGAGGTCATCGGCGCTCCGCTGGACTTCCTGGGCGTCAACTACTACTACCGCATCCACGCCGCCGCGGCGCCGTACGAGCAGGCGGACCCCGCGCTGCGCTCCGCCTTCGACCTCGGGGTGCGCAGCGTCACCCCGGACGGCGCGGCGACCAGCGGGCTGGGCTGGCCGATGGAGCCGCAGGGGCTCCACCAGACCCTCGTCGGCCTGACCCGGCGCTACCCCGCGCTACCGCCGATCCTCGTCACCGAGAACGGCTACGGCGACGACGGCACCCTCGACGACACCGGTCGCGTCGGCTTCCTGCGCGACCATCTGGCCGCCATCCGCACCGCGATGATCGACGGCGTGGACGTACGCGGCTACTTCTGCTGGTCGCTGCTGGACAACTTCGAATGGGCCCGCGGCTACGCCGCCCGCTTCGGGCTCGTCCACGTCGACTACGAGACCCAGGCCCGCACCGAGAAGGCGAGCTACCACTGGCTGCGCGAGTTCATCGGGAAACAGGGGTGAGGAGCCCGGCCCTCGACCCCGGCACCTCATCGACGCGAGGCACCGGCCCACAAGGCCGCACCTCGTGACGCCGTCGAACCCTCCCGGCCGCACCCCCGCGACGCCGTCGAACCCTCCCGGCCGCACCCCCGCGACGTCTTCGAGCCCCGATCGGGAGGTCACGCATCGTCCGGCAGCGGTTCGCCGGTCTCCAGCAGCGACTTCAGGCTCGCCACCACGCTCGGCCAGCCGTGGCTGACCATCTCGGCCAGGCTCGACCCGGGCTCGAAGCCGTCGTGCACGACGGTGAGCTTCACGACCTGCGCGGCCTCCTCAAGCGTGAAGGTGACCTTCGAGCGGGCCTCGCCGGACAGCCGGGCGAACAGTTCCTCGTCCCAGTCGAAGCGCTTGGCGAGCTCGGGGGTGATGGCGTGCCAGGTGTAGGAGAGCCGGCTGTAGGGTTCGGCCTCCAGCACGACCTGCTCCGGGTCACCGATCAGCACGCCGTGGTTGTCCCAGGTCATCGGCGAGCCCGCGGACCAGTCCGTGGTGAACTCCGTGGCCCAGTAGCGGCGGGTGAAGGCGGGCTCGGTGAGCGCCTGCCAGAGCTTCTGCGGGGTGGTGCGGATGTAGGTGGTGTAGACGAAGGTCGGCGCGTCCATCGAGGTCTCCTCCAGAGCATGTTTCAGGTCCGCCAGGGCCTGGACCCTGACTCGGTCGTAGCGGCTGATCCACCGGTGGGCGATCTCGTGCACGGGCGCGGCGTTGAGGTAGTGCAACTTCTCCCGGCCCCGCCGCACGGTGGTGACGAGCCCGGCCTCCTCCAGCACCGCGAGGTGCTTGCTGACGGACTGCCTGGCCATGTCGAGCCCGGCGCACAGCTCGCGCAGCGTCTGCCCGTTGCGGGCGTTGAGCGAGTCGAGCAGCGCGCGCCGGCTCGGATCGGCCAGCGCCTTGAACACCTCGTCCATGCCCGCCCCCGTACCCAGGTTGCCGCCTGTAGATATGCAGCCTTTCGGCTGCCTTTAACTTAGGCAGCCGTACGGCTGCCTGTCAAGGCCGCCCACGACGCGACCTCCCCTGGTCGACCTGCCGCGTCTTTGAGGGGATTGGTCAGCTGCCCTCGGGCGGGCCGAGCGGAGCCTCGGTGCTGTCGACCAGCTTGCAGTCGGCCACGGGTCCGTCGGAGACGCTCGCCCAGATACCGGCGACCGTCCTCTCCGGGTGCTCGGAAACGCTGAACTCCAACACCGCCACCTGGCCGTCCCTCACGACCTTGGGGTCGATCGTGAAGCCGGATTCCCGCCTTTCCGGTCCCGGCCAGACGGTGAGGGGAGCGTCCTCCCTGGACAGAAAGCTCTGGCTGCGAGGCTGCGGGCTGCACTTCTTGCCTCTGGGGATGTAGTCGACGACCGCGTTGAGCCCCATGTCCCGCAGGTCCGCCTGCAGACCCTTGGGGTCCTTGGCCTCGTTGATGGTGATGAAGATGGTGCCGTCGTCATTCTTGGAGACGGCGTAGGCCGCGCCACCGCCCAGGGCCAGCGGGACGGCGATCGCCACGGCAGCGGCGGCGGCCAGCACCGGGGCCAGGACGGCAGAGCGCAGCAGCAGCCGCTTCGGCTTGGCCGACCGGGCGTCCTGGTGAATCTCGGTCATCACGAACTCCTTGAGCTGTCGGTGCCGGTTCCGCGGGAGTTCGGGCTCCACCTGGTACGGCAGCAGCCGGGTAAGGCCTTCCAGCTCGTCCTCGTTCATCGGTACTCCTCCCTCGTGAACCGGGCCGCGAGGTCGCGGTCACCTCTTACCTGTCGTGACGGCCGGGACGGTTCCCTCTCCGCCGCGAACTTCTCCAGCTTCCTCCGCGCCCGGGACAGCCGGGACCGGACCGTGCCCACCGAGATACCCAGCGCCTCGGCCGCCTCGACGTAGCCGAGGTCCGACCCGACGACCAGCGCGAACACTTCCTGCTCCTGGCGGCGCAGCGTGCCGTAGGCCCGTCGGATCGCGGCCAGCCGGTCGGCGTCGTCGACGCGTCCCGCCACCTCATCGGCGAGGTCGGGAACCTGCTCGGCTCTGGGTATGCGGGCCAGGGCGTCGTCGTAGCGGTAGGCGGCCCGCCGGGTATTGCGCGCGACGTTGGTGGCGATGCCCAGCAACCACGGGCGCAGCGAACCTCCGTCGGCATCGATCCGGTGTCGCAGTCGCCAGGCCTCCAGGAAGGTCAGGGACATCACGTCCTCGGCGACCGACCGGTTTCCCGTCAGCCGGAAGGCATGGCCGTACACCGATCGGGCGAACTCATCGAAGAGCTGCTCGAACGCCTCTGTATCCCCACCACGTATCCGAGCACGTATCGACATATCCACACACAGGGACTGTCCGCAGCGCTACCCGAGTTCCCGGAAAGCACATCTCTCGCCCGATCGGCCACGCCGACACCGTGGTCACCGAGGACGGCGACGGCGACGAGTTCGCCGTCGCCGAGGGCTGATACGCACCCGATACGCGTCCAAGCGGCCGCCGATACACGACCGCGATCACGCGGACACCTGCGCCGCGCAGGGTGGCCGACGTGCACTACGCGGCTTACCGGCTTCCCGGAGCGGAACCTCCCGTGTGCTCTGCCCACCCCTCCCGATCGCCGGGCGGCCATGGCCACCGAAAGTGAAACGATGCCCAACACACTTCACCCTCCTCGTGCTCGCGTCGCACTCATGGGCTTCTCCGCGCGTTTTGGCTTCCTCCTCGTCGTTTCCGTGCTGCTGGCGGCGACAGCGACCCCGGCGCTCGCCCTGCGTGGCGGTGTCGAGTCGGCGCGGCCGTACTCGTTCATGGGCTCGTTGCAGCGCGCCGAATCCCCGCGCACGGACGGCCACGTCTGCGGGGTCACGCTGATCGCGCCGCAGTGGGTGGTCACCGCGAGCCACTGCGCCCGCACACCCAACCAGGCTCAGACCGGCACGCCCCGGGGCTGGCGGGTGCGTATCGGCTCGCTGAAGGTGACCTCCGGCGGTGAGCTGGCCGAGGTCGACAAGTTCTACCGGTACTCCACCGAGGTGTACGGCAAGGATCTCGCGCTGCTGCACCTGCGCACCCCGGTCCGGGCGAAGCCGGTGCGGATCGCGCCGGCCACACCGGCCGGCCACACCCCCGCCCGCATCATCGGCTGGGGCGTGACCTGTGACGAGCGGGAGCCGAAGTGCTACCCGGACCACCTTCGCGAGGCCGACACCGTGGTGCAGCCGGACTCGAAGTGCAAGGTGAGCGGCATCGTCGGCGAGCGCGAGCTGTGCGTGGGCAGCCCGGACGGAAGCGTCTCGGCCACCAACATGGACTCCGGTGGCCCGGCGCTGGTTCGCCGCGGTGGCGGCTGGTTGCTGGCCGGGGCGGTCAGCGGCAGCAACGGCAACGACACACCGACGGTGTACAGCGACGTGTCGGTGTACCGGAAGTGGATCCGAGGCATCGTCACAGGCGTCGCGGTTCCGCCGGAATCGCCCATGCCCTCCTTGGAGGGTGCCGTGCGGTTCGGCGGCTGTTCCGGCGTCGTGGTCCGCACCGCGGCCTCCCGGGCGAAGGATCCGGCCCTGCTCCTCACGAACGGCCACTGCGTCGAGGGCAACCGCCCCGCACCCGGATCGGCGCTGGCAGACCGGCCGGCCACCCAACCGGCCACGATCGTCGACCACGAGGGCTACCCCAAGGTCGAGGCCAGGACGACCCGGCTGGTCTACGCCACCATGACCGGCACCGACGTCGCCCTGTACCGCCTGGACCGGACCTACGCGGAGCTGGCCGCCGCCGGCGCCAAGGTCTTCGACCTCACCGGCACCCCGGCCGCGGCCGGTGACCGGGTCGACCTGTTGTCCGGCATCTGGGGCCGCCGCTGGAGCTGCGCGGTGGAGGCGGTGGTGCCGAAGCTGCGTGAGGGCGGGTACGAGCAGGAGAACGCGGTCAGGTACACCGGCGCCTGCGAACCGGGGCACGGCACCTCGGGGTCACCGCTGATCGCCCCGGACGGGAAGACCGTGGTCGGGCTGCACAACACGGGCAACGACGACGGGGAGAGCTGCACGGAGAACAATCCGTGCGAGGTCAACCTGGCCGGCCAGGTGACGGTACGCAAAGGCGCCCGCTACGGCCAGCAGGTCGCGGCCGTGCCCGCCTGCCTGGCGCCCGGCTCGGTGCTGGACCTGTCCCGTCCGGACTGCACGCTGCCCGCACCCGGCCGGCCTGACGGGCGGAACGGTGAAAGCGGGGTGGTGACCGACCCGGTGACCGTAAACCCCGGGACGGCGACGACACCGGACGGACCGGCCGGAGGTCCGCGGTTCCGTTGAACCGGCCGGAGGTCCGCGGTTCCGTTGAACCGGCCGGGGAATCACCCGCGTCACGCGAAAACGCTTGTTCGGGCCCGGCCCATCGAGGGCCGGGCCCACTGCCGTACCGGGGGCCCGGCGATCATGCCGCGACCGCTACTCGCGCACCTGGTGTTCCGGTCCGGGAACGTTCAACGTGGCGTCGTGAAGAACCCGGGCCCGGATGACCCGGCGGAGGCATTCCTCTTCCCTCTTCGCGGCCCGGAAGCAGAGGTCACGCAAATCACCTCACCGGTAAGAGACGATGACCGCTACGGACGGCTGAGCCAAGCGGTCACCCCGGCCTTGATCCGCTCCTTCACCGCGAGCGGGGCGAAGGACGCCTCGGCCCCGGCGACGGCCAGCCCGGCCAGGTCGGCGTCGGTGAAGCCGAAGACCTCGCGCAGCCGGGCGTACTCGTCGGCCAACGCCGTCTCGCCGTCGGTGTTGACCGTGACGACCAGCCCGGCCGCGCGCAGGCGCGGCAGCGGGTGCTCGGCGAACGTGGGAACGAGCCCGAGCAGGACGTTGGAGGTGGGGCACACCTCCAGCGGGACGCCCCGCTCGCGCACCTCGTCCACCAGCGCCGGATCGTCCAGCACCCGGATACCGTGCCCGAGCCGCTCGGCGTGGCCCACCTCCAGGGCCTCGCGGACGCTGGCCGGCCCGGCCGCCTCGCCCGCGTGGTGCACCAGGCGCAGCCCGGTGTCCCTGGCCGCGTCCAGCGCCTCGGCGAACGGCGCCAGCGGGTGGCTCTCGTCACCCGCCAGCCCGACACCGATCACCTCGTCGTACCGGTTGGCCAGCTTGAGCGTCCGCCACAACCGTTCCACCGGCCGGCGGCGTGAATGGTCGAGCAGCACCCGGCACTCGATCCCGTAGCGCCTGCCCTCGGCCAGCCCGTCCAGCACCGCCTCCAGCGGCATCTCCAGCGCCCCCACGCGCTCGCCGTGGGACGCGGCGGTGAAGGTCACCTCGGCGTACCGGGTGCCCTGGGCCGCCTCGTCCTGGCAGAACTCCAGCGCCACCCTCCGAAAACGCTCGGGCGTGCGCAACAACGCCCGCACCCGGGCCCGCTGGTCGGCGAACTCCCGGAAGTCGGCGAACGGCCCTTCCGGCTCGGGTGGCCCTCCCCACTCGCGCACGGTCCGCGGCCGTACGGTGCTCTCCAGATGGACGTGCAGATGAGCCTTGGGCAGCAGGCGAAGATCCCTCACCTCTCCACCCTAAAAGGCGCCATCGACACCTCCGGTCCCGGCACCGGCGCGGGCACAGCGACGTACGCCCCTTCAGCACGTGGGCCGGTAGTCCACGGAGGGGAGGTAGGTGGCCCACTCCTCGCGGGTGAGGTCACGGCCGATCTCCTGGCAGAGCTTCCTCACGAGCGGATCGGGCCGGAGCGACCAGCGAATGATCCTGCCGTCGTCTCCTCCGGAGACCAGGTCTCCGTCGGTGCCGAAGGCCAGGCCCTTGATCGGGGCCGTGTGACCGGTGAGCGTGGCCATAGCCCTTCCGGACGGGAGGTCCCAGACGGTGATCGTACGATCATCGCCCGCGGACGCGAGCGCACGGCCGTCCCGGCTGAAGGCGAGGACCTGGATCGGGGCGGTGTGGCCGGTGAGCGTGGCATGCGGCCTTCCGGTCCGCGCGTCCCACAGCTTGACGGTCCGGTCGGCCCCGGCCGTGGCGAGCAGCCTGCCGTCCGGGCTGTAGGCGACGTCGAGCACCGAGCCCTGGCGCGTCCTGACGGCACGGACCTGCCGGTCCTGGACCAGGTCCCAGACGAGAACGTCTCCGGCGGGGCCGGCGGTGGCGAGCAGTGGATCGCGGGGGCTGAACGCCAACGCCGAGGCGATGTAGGGAGCACCCGGGAACGGCTCGGCGGAGCTCCCCGGATCGTGGAGGTTCCAGCGGAACCGGCCGAGCGCGGCCCCGACGAGAAAGCGCCCGTGTGGATCGAAGCCAAGGTCGGTGGAGGCGCCCACTCCCTTGTACGTGATCGCGGTGAGCTTCCGCCCGCTGCCGACGTCCCAGACGGTGATCGTGTGGTTGCGGGTGACGGTCGCGAGCCGGTGGCCGTCCGGGCTGAAGGCGACGGCCCGGACGTCGTCGGGATGGTCGTCGAGCGTGGCGACCGGGTTTCCACGCGCGTCCCACAGCCGGACGGTGCGGTCGCTGCCCGCCGACGCGACGACACGGCCATCCGGGCTGATCTTGATGTCGTTCACGGCCCGGCTGTGTCCGCTGAACGGGGGGATGGGGTGCTCGCGGATCATGATGGTCCGGCCGAAGCCGGCCGAGGCGAGCATCGAGCCGTCCGCGCTGAAGGCGAGGGAAAGCGCTTCGGCGCGGCTTCTGTCCTGGTAGGTCTCGACGGGCTGACGTCGCACGATGTCCCAGACGGTGATCAGGCCGTTCTCGTCGGCGACGGCGATCCGGCCGGCGACGGGAGCGGACATGTCCCAGATGTACGGCGACTGCTTGGGCAGCGCGGACAGGGCGGTCACACCGTCGTGAGCGATTCGCCAGAACCGCACCCCGTGATACGACGAGCCCGTGGCGAGGGTGCCGTCGGTGGAGTCGAAGCCCAGCCTGTGGATGTGTCCGGCGGGAAGCGCGGCGACCCTTGCCCCGGAGGCGACATCCCACACGAGCGGTCTCTCCGCTCCGTCCGTGGCGGACACCAGAAATCGCCGGTCGGGGCTGAACGCGAGAGCCACGACCTCCTCTTTGTGTCCTTTCAACGTGCGTCTGCTCCCGCCGGGCAGGTCCCACAGCTCGATCGCGCCCTTGCCGGCCCCGACCGCCATCTTCGTCCCGTCGGGGTTCAGCGCCATCGCGTCGGTGAGCAGCTCCCGCCGCCGCTGGAACACCGGCCGGCCGGAGACCAGGTCCCGCACGACGATCGAGCCCTTGCTCGCCGCGATGGCGGGCTCCCTGGCGGTGGAGGCGAGCAGCCTGCCGTCGCGGCTGAAGGCCGCCACCCTCGCGTAGACGTGTCCCGCCCCCGCGAGTTCCGCGTGCTCGGAGAAGGTCTCGACGCGGTCGCGGCCACGTGGGTCCCAGAGACCGACCGTCCCGTCGGTGCCGGCCGAGGCCAGCCGCGAGCCGTCCGGGCTGAACGCCACCCCGAAGATCGCCGGCCCTTCGGTGTTGAACTCGATACGGCGGCGAGCCGCGGCCGACACGCTCAGGAGGCCGCCCCGCGTCTCGGTCTCCGGATTGAGACGGAACGCGGCGATCGCCAGCAGGCCGGCCAGATCCGGATCGGTGTCCAGGAGGGATCCGGCCTTCAGCGACAGCTGCCGGGACAGGGCGACCAGCTGCTGACGGCCGGCCTCCTGCCCCTGCCGTACGGCCACGCCTCCGCCGAGTACGGCGAGCAGGAAGAGCGCGGCCATCCCGGCCAGGAGGCGTTGCAGGAGCCGGGTACGGCGCCTCGTCGCGTCGCGCTCGCTCTCCTCCAGCACGCGGCTGGCCCGCAGGAAGGCGCTTTCGACGTCGTTCAGCTCCTGCGGGTGATCCTCCGCCCAGGTCCGGGCGGCGAGAAGCTGGACGCCCCGGTACAGGGCTCCGGAGTCGCGCTCCAGTTCCCGCCACGTCTGCGCGGCATCGGTGAGCCGCCGATGGACGAACAGGTTCTCGCGGTCGTCGGTGAGCCAGCGGTGCAGCCGGGGCCAGGCCCGGATCAGCGCTTCGTGCGCCACGTCCACCGTCTCCTCCGCGAGGACGACCAGCCGTGCGGCGGCGAGCCGGCCCAGCACGCCGGAGGTGACCTCGGGGTCGGCCAGGCCGACGAGCTCCACCCGGGCGATGGGCCGCCGGGTGTCCTCCGTGCCGTCTCCCAGCGCGGTCAGTCTCACGAAGATCCTGCGTGCGGCCTGCTGTTCCGCGCGGGCGAGCTCGTCGTAGACCCGTTCCGCGCTCTGCGCGATGGCCCCGCGCACGCCGCCGGCCGCCTGGTAGGCCGACAGCGTGAGACTCGGGCCGGTGCGATTCCGCCAGGTCTCCAACAGCGCGTGCGAGACCAGCGGCAGGCTGCCCGGCTCCTCGGCGGCGTCGGCCAGGACCGTGGCCAGCAGGTCGGGTTCCACGGTGAGCCCCGCCCGGGTGGCGGGCCGGACGACGATCTCCTGAAGGTCCGCCGACGAGACCGGCCCCACGAGCAGCTGGGCCTCGCCGCCCAGGGCCTCGACCAGGCCGGGATGCTGGGTCAGGTGGGCGAGGAAGTCGGCTCGTACGCCGAGCACGACAACGGCGCGGCGGTCCGCGCCGAGCGCCATGCCCAGCAGGGCCTCGACGAACCGGCGTCGCTCTCCGTCGTCGGCGCACAGGGTGAAGGTCTCCTCGAACTGGTCCACCACCAGCAGCAGGCGGGTCTCCCGCGTGCCGCGCGGGGCCGTGTCGGGGGCCGTGTCGGAGGCCGTGTCGGGGGCCGTGTCGGAGGCCGTGTCGGAGGCCGTGTCCAAGGCGGCGTTCAAGGCCGTGTCCAGGGCGGCGTTCAAGGCGCCGGGATCGTCGGAGAGTTCGGCGCGGAGCGTCTCGGGGTCGCCGCCGGACACCTTCGCCACCAGGTCGGCCAACGTGTCCAGCGGGTGTTCGCCCGGCGTCATGATCAGGCCCGGTCGCGACTCCGCCGTACCGTGCTCGCCGGAGCCCGCCCCCAGCAGGCCGGCGCGCAGGAGGGATGACTTTCCGCTTCCCGACGCCCCGAACACGCCGACCACCGGAAGCCGGTCGACCAGCTCGCGGAGCCGGTCGACCAGCTGGGAGCGGCCGAAGAACCACTCCTCGTCCTCCGGCTGGAACGCCACCAGACCTCGGTACGGGCAGTTGTCCTCGGCCCATCCCTCCGTCGCCTGCGGCGCGGCGGGCATCCGCGGTGGCGGCCCCAGGGCGGGGAGGAGATCCTCGTCACCGCGGAGCATCGTCTCGTGCAGACGTTGGAGCACAGGGCCGGGTTCGATGCCGAGCTGCGCGTTCAACAGGTCACGGGTCCCGCGGAAGACCTCCAGCGCCTCGACCTGCCGGCCGGACCGGTACAGCGCGAGCATGAGATGAGCGCGCAGGCTCTCCCGGTACGGATGCCGCCGGGTGAGATCGGCCAGCTCGGCGGCCAGCTCGACGTGCCGTCCCAGACCGAGCTCGGTCTCCGCCAACCGCTCGTGGGCGATGAGCCGCGACTCCTCCAGTCGGCGGGCCTCCTCGGCGATGAGCGGGTGATCGCGGAACTCCGCGAACGCCGGCCCCCGCCACAGGTCCAGCGCCCCGCGCAGCCGGTCACGGGCCAGTTCGATGTCCCCACTGCCCAGGGCCGCGCTCCCCTGCGCGGCGAGACTGCGGAAACGCGCGGCGTCGAGCGAGTCGGTGATGATCGCGTATCCGCCCGGCCGTCCAGGCAGGACATGGGCGCCGAACGCCCGCCGCAACTGGTGGACGTAGAGATGGATGTTGCGCCGCGCGGACACGGGCGGCTGGTCACCCCAGACCGCGGCGATCAGCCAGTCGATCGACACCGGCTGGCCGGCCTTGGACAACAGCGCGGCGAGGGTGAGTTGAAGCTTGGGTGCCCCACTGACAGGAACCAACTGGCCGTCGCGGGAGACGCTGAGCGGCCCCAGAACGTGAAATTCCAATCAATCCCGCCCTCATCGGACTTCGAAATGAAGAATCCTGGACCGCCGTCCGCTTTGTCAATCGCCCAGTCATGGTGGGAGACCGTGCCCTGAACGGACCGTCCCACAGACACCGAAGCGGGTTCTATCAGGGCCTATACCCCACATATACCGGCCTGTCTAATGCTCGACCCGAGCCGATCCCGGCCTCGTACCGACTGGGGGGACGAACGGGATTCGACTCGATGTCCACCCGCGAACGTTCCGACCGGGACCACCTGGATCCACAGGCGCGTCCGATGAAACGGGTTCAACGCCCGGGCGGGTCCGAAGAACTGTCGTACCAAGAACAAGGAGGCACAATGACCACACACAGGACCGGAAGACCCATGCCGTTCCGGCGGATGGCGGCGGCGGGCACCATGGCGGTGGCCTTCCTCGGGACGATGCTGGTCGCCGGGCCGGCCTCGGCGGAACCGTACGGCACCCGCACCTGCAACAACGCCCCTCCGCTGGTCTCGTGCACAACGGGGTCGCTGGAGCCGCACAGCTCGCAGAGGTGGCTCGAAGTCAAGCTCAACCCCAGCGGTGCCGCGATCTGCCGGGTCAACTGGTGGCTGTACGACGTCACGAACAACTGGAGCCTGGCGGCCTCGGGCACCAAGAACGTCGTGGCCAGCACCACGACGTTCAAGGTCAACAACCTCAACGCCAGTCACTACTACAGGCTCGAGTCCACAGCCATCAACTGCATGCTCTCGATCCGGTTGCGTAACTGGACCTGACCGGACGACACGGCTGGAGCGGTCCGCACCACGTCCAACGGGGGACGGTACGGGCCGGTCAGCACCGGGTAGCGAAGCGATTCGATGCCCTCGCACGAGAACGACTCAGGAACGAATCGGCACACAACGAACACTGAAGGACACGAGGGTCACGTAACAATCGAAACCCAGGCAGGGAGAACGATCCCTGACCTGGGTTTCCGACTGGGTGGAGCCCAGGAGATCCGAACTCCTGACATCCTGCTTGCGAATCGGTCCGACCTCGGGCCGTACGAGCCGTGAGCCGGGCTGAGGACTGCCCGCGAGTGACCGCTGCCGACCGCCTTCAACGGCCACTGATGGCCCGGCGGTCGTCCCACCCCTCAGGGCCGCTTTCCGGCTCTTTGCGGTTCCCCGGTGCGGGCCGGGCGACCGGCACGTGCACGGTGCGTGCCCGCCCCGCGGAGAGTGACGCCGACACTTACTGAGCCTTATGACGACATGGAATGATCCTTTTTCATGGATCGGACCTAGCGTAATGAGGGCTGTGCATGTCCACGAGGGCGATCGCGTTCGTTGCTTTCCTGCTGATCGGTTCGGGGGTTCTCACCGGCATACTTCCTGTCACCGCGCAAGGGGAGGAATGCGGCTCGGCGTTCAAGGAAATCTCACTGATCAAGGACGAGATGTTCGCCACACAGTGGGAGCAGGTGAGATCCTGCGAGGACGTTCGAAACCTGGTGAGGATTCCGGCGATCGTACTGATCGCGGCGGGCGGCGTGACGCTGCTGGCTGCCGTCTGTAAGCGTTGGACTCTTACCGTGTCGCGCTTTTGACATCGATACGGTCGCGCGGAAGCTCGAAACAGCTGACGGCGGAGAGCTGACACCGGAGCAGTTCGCCGCCGGTGCCCGCGTGGCGGGGGTCACGACCAGGACGGAGCGGATAGCCCACAAGTTCTTCTCAGGCATCGGTGAGGTAGGGGGCACGAAGTCCTGCGGCTGTGCGGTCATGCTGGAGTCTCCTGGCCACAAAGCCGGGGGAACGAGCTCAGTTTCAAGGCGCAGACGGAGCACGGCAACGACCGGACCGCGCGACCTACCGGAACGCCGAACAGAAGACCATGTGGCCCCGGTCTGCTCGGCTTGTTCCGAGTCGATGGCAGACGAGATGATCAGACCCCTACCTCAGCCACCTACGGACCGCGCGAAGAAGCTCGCGATCATCCCGGAGCCTGAGCACCGCCGCCGGGGGCAACGTTTATTTTGCGGGAACCTTTCCCACTTCAATGCCGTTGCCCATCAAGGCGACCTTGATCCGTCAACTCGCGAGAAGGAAGGCAATGTCTCATGGCGCTGTTCCGGGACGATACGCAAGACATCCAGGAAACCATCGCGGAGGCTCGGCAGGCGCATCAAGAGGGGCAAGAGATCTTTGTCTCTCGTATCCAATCCAAGTATGGGAAGAGGCGCGCATGGGCTGCATCGGATGTGGCTGAGTTGATCGCGGGTGTCGAGCGTGAAGGGTGGCAACTCAGCCATACGTCGGAAGGTTTGGTGGGAGACGTTCTTTCGCAGTTGACCTGCATTTTTCGCCGTCGCTGATCGCGGAGTCCCAGGCGGCGGCGTGACCCTGGTGCGACGGTCGGTGGGCAGGTTCAGCCACTGCCGTCCGCCATGTCGCCCAGGGGCGACCAAGCAGCGTGGGAGAAGCAGCATTGCCGCCGAGTGTTCATGCCCCGCCACGGCGTACAGGACTTTGAGCGGGGTCTCGTTGGCACGGTCGGCCGGTTACCAGTTGTCCCAGCCTTCGTAGCCGTACCAGCGGTCTTTCAAATAGCGGTAGTGGTCGTCGATGGTCTCGACCGGCTCGCCGGAGGGCAGCCAGAGAAAGCCCTTGTTGTCATGCAGGAACCAGTCCTGGGCGCTGAACTCCGCGCTGCCGGGCACCATTTCTCTGGTATCGATATCCAGGTGCTGCCCTCCGTCGCACACGTAGTACAGGCCCACCCACTGGCAGGGCTCTTCGCGGTCAGGATTTTCAGCCACGGCCTTGGCATAGGCCTCCATGCTGGGTTCGGAGATCGTGAAGCGTATCCAGAACGGCGCGTCGGTTATGAGGGCGAGCATGACGCCGCCCGCGATGAACCACGGGATGATCCAGCGGCGGCTGCGTGAGCCTTCCAAAGTTCCCTTGCGCTCGGCCCACACCATTCGAACGGCCCAGTAAGCGAGCAGCAACCCACCAACGGGGATCGTGAACAAGAACATCTCGATCCCGTACCAGTACGGGTAGCTGGCCCATATCAAGACGACGGCTGCCGCGGCTGAAAAAACAACCGCGAAGGGCAACCCGGGCGGCTTGCTGATCACGGCGTCACCTTAGCGCCCACCCCAGCGACATTGGACAGTTGGAGCGACTGGCCTTGTGCGGCGGTGCGGCGGTGCGGCGCTGGGTCGGCGGCTTCGCGGTGTGCGGCGGGGCTGCCCCGCGCGGCGCCCGCGCCGCGACCGGCCCCAGGCCGCAGCGCGGTGAGAGGACGCCGACGCGGGGCGTACGGCGGCGCGCCGCGCCGCCACTTGATCGCCGAGCCGATCACTGTCACCAGGAGAGAAGAGGCCACCTGATGGCCGACAAGGACGGGCATCGCCGTTTCGGCACCAGCGGACAGGTGTTTTGGCTGGTGGAGCCTAGGAGATTCGAACTCCTGACATCCTGCTTGCAAAGCAACCCAGGCGGGGGCGGGACCACAGGCTATACCCGCTCTCACCTGAGCATACGGTCCACGGTGATCCATCGACGTCCGGCCTCGTCGATGGTCGTTGCACCCAGTTGGTCACCCGGAGGTCCGGCCTTCGGTAGGACTCAGATGCTGAAACAGTGGGTGCCCATCGGGCGTCGCTGTACCACCGTCGTACTGCGCAGGATCATGGCCACTCAACACGGATGAGGTACACCTCGCGTTGCTCGTCCAGAACCACATATGTCGCGAGCCCTCGCTCGCCGAACGCGTGAGTGAACATGTTGGCCTTGGGGTTGGCCGGGTTATACGGCTGACCGCTCCACGGCGCGACTTCCAGCAGGGTGAGCAGTTCGGCGAGTGGGCGTAGCGCCTCCACGGGGATCGCCGCGATCTGTTCCTCGGCGAGAGGGTCGAGTGTGATTTGGTACACCTACAGGTCGACCCCACGAGCGCCGAGAACCTCACGCCACGGCCTTCCCGGAGAGACCGGCTCACCGGCAAGGACCTGCTCGGCTCTGGCATGCATTCGGCGACGTCCCTCTGGATCCCGCACCGAGTCACACGCGGAGATCCACCAGCGGTGAACGAAGGCGTTCAAAGCACCAAGGTCCAAACTCACTCGAACCTCGTCGAGCACTGCCTTGAGCCCCGCGTCGAACGCCTCGCGATCCTGTGGCACAACCAGGACGGAACGGATAGCCCGCAGGCTCTTCTCAGGCATCGGTGAGCTAGGAGGCACGAAGTCCTGCGGTTGTGCGGTCATGCTGGAATCTCCTCTCCCTGCTCATAGAGCCTACAGACTCCTGATGGGATGGCTCAGAGATCCAGTCACACGAGCACGCGGAAATGACGTCGATCGGGAAGCTGATGGAGCGCATGGGCTTCCAGCGCGCTGGGCGCGATGGTCTGTCGGCACTCGACCGATGAGCGGCAACGTGAGGTAGCGCGGAAGCTCGACGGCCTCTCCCGTAGGGCCTCGGCGAAGGGATCGGGCACGCGACGGGCACGAGAGCGGAAGAAGGCCGAATGAAGATCAAAGCCCAGGTTGCGGCAACATGCCTGACCTGGGCTTCTGTCTGTCCGAGAGGGAGTGGAGCCTAGGAGATTCGAACTCCTGACATCCTGGTTGCAAAGCAACCCAGGTGGAGGCGGGACCATGGGCGATACTCGCTCCCACCTGGGCTTACGATCCATGGTGATCCATCGGTGTCCGGCCTCGTCCGTGGTCGTTGTCACCCAGTTGGTCACTCAGCGATTCGCCTGTCCGAGCCGGTAGAGCGCGCCTTCCCCGGCTCTCAGGCAGGGCCGCTCAGCTCTCGGTACGCCTCGCGTAGTTCTGCGGCTTCCGGCATGCGGCGCGTCTCGATGGCGCCGATCACCTCGCGCGCCCTCCAGTAGTTGGACGGCACCAACACGCCGCTCGTCATGGTCGTGAGGGCAAGCTGACTCGCCTCGTCGGGCTGATCGGTGGCCAGAAGCGCCAGAGCGAGGTCAAGACGCGCGGAGGCCGCTCGACGCGGGCGAACCAACCCGTCCGCGGCCGACTCCAGGCGGGCGAGAACCTGGCGGGCGTACGGCTCGGCGGCCGGGTCTCCCAGCCATGACAGCGTGGTCGCCACGTACGCCTCGCTCTTGGAGGGGTCATAGCGGTAATGGTGCTCGGGATGCTCGGGCATCGACAGCGGCGAGACCAGTCGGGCAACGCGGTTCAGCGCATCACGCGTCTCGGGACCGGACCCGAGCCGTGCCCAGATCCGGCCTTCCTGCGCGGTCGCCTGGATGTAGGCCGAACTGGTGCGCGGTGCGATGGCCTGTGCTCCCTGGGTGAGGGTCAGGGCTCGGCGGTAGTCGCCGGTGGTGACCGCCTGCCATGCCTCGGTCTCCAGACACCACGCGGCGATCTCGGGATGCTCGACGTGCTTGGCCAGCTGGGCGGTCGTTCGAAGCCACGTTCCGGCGGCCTCGAACTGGCGAAGGTCGATGTGGCAGGTGGAGGCCAGCAGCGACAGCCAGCCACCAGCCGTAAGAAGGCGTCGATGCTCGGCGAACGTCTTCTTGGCATCGACCAGGTGCGAGACGTACGACAGGTGCCGACGCACCCGCTCCAGCAGCTCGGCCGGTGGTGTCGCCTGATAGGCCATCGCGAGGTCGTCGACGGCCAGCTCCAGCCGGTCAAGCGTTTCGGTGCCCACATCGCTGGCAGCGATACGGCGGGCCAGCTCCAGCGCCTCGATCTCCTCGGCGAAGTGAGAGTCGCCCGGCGTCGTGCTCTCCGACTCCTCGCTGAACAGCTCGGCTTCTTCCGCACCGAACACCCGGCAGTAGAGCAGCCGGTACGGGTCCTTGGGCTGGTGCTTTCCCGCCTCCCAATCCTTGATCATGCGGATCAGGGAATCCCGCTCGGGCAGGCGGGCACGAGTGCGTGAGTCAGCGGCTTCGGCAAACTGCCTGGCCATGTCTCGCTGCGTCCACAACTTGCCACGCCTCGCGGCGCGTAACCGTACGGCCCAGGCCGGAACGTTATTCATTGTGTGCACCTCGGGGGACTGAGTCCTCCTGTCTCCCTCAGTCTCCCCTACTCGCACTGTCGGCGCGGGATACCCGGCGATGTCATGGGAGCACCAGGAAAAACGGGACCCGCAGGCGCGGTAACGCCGTACGGGTCCCTTGATCGCACACTGGAGGTGCGACCCATGGACAACTGTAGAGCCGTCCCACCCGCCGTTGACGAGGCGACGGTGGAGAGCCACGACAAGGCGCTGGCCGTCGTTCAGCGGCTTCTCACCGAGCGGGGAATCCGCGCTCACCGTCATCACACGATCAGCCTGGGGCTGTTCGCCAACAGTGCGGCCGCCTGGCCCGATCAGCCGCCGCTTCGGTCGTGGATGGAGCGACACCCGCCGGAGCTGACCGTGAAGGGTCCGCAGGGCTGGCGCATGGCCACGGTGACCATGGGTCCGCGCTCGAGCAGCTACCTGGTCTCCCTGCGCGGCGGCTCCGGCCTCCAGGCGGTGCGAAGCGAGCATCCCGAACAGGTGGTTGCCCTGATCGTGGCTGCTCGGGGGACGTGACCGTGCACGGCTGGGTCATCTTGGGCGATGCGGCCACCAAGAGAGCCAACGGCCAGGAGGTCATCGTCACGGTCGGCAAGTCGGGCGACATCGGGTCGGCCATCAGAGCGTGGGAGGACGCTGAGCACCACCGGATGCTGTACGAACTGGGCAACCTCGGTCACCTGGTCGATGCCGCGCTGACCCGCCTCCAGGGTCACCACCGCACTCCGGGAAGTCACGGAAAACGCACGCCGCAAACCGACGACATCAAATGATCACCGATCGGGTGCGGCGACAGACCTCCCGTGGTCGCGTTGCCGTACCCGACCAGAAATGACCGTGATCAGGTAACCGTGTCGTCCGGTGGCAACCTGACCCGGAGCGCAGTGCCGCCAGGCGCGAGACATCCGATGGGCGGCGGGTGTCAAGGGAGGCCGGTCCGTGGTGGCCGTCGACGCCTATGGCGAGGTATGATCAGGAGCGTTGGGCGTCGGCGGTCACCGCGGCGCGCGGGGGTCTGGGGGCGGCGGAGCCCTCAGGCTCTGCAGTGGGGAAAGCGACATGCTCGGCGTAGGCCTGGCCGGTGACCAGGCAGTGGAACAGGCAGCCGAGGAAGCGGTTGTAGAGGTTGCGCAAGGCTGAGGAGTGTCGGTCGCCGTGGTCTTTTCGCCGGTCGTAGTGGGCGCGGGCACCGGGGGATGCGGTTATGGCGGCGAAGGTCCAGATGTAGCCCACAGCGGCCAGGCGCCGATTCTTCACCCGGCGATGAACAACGGCTCGGCTGCGTCCGCTGGCGCGGGTGATGGGGGCGGCTCCGGCGTAGGCCTTGAGTGCACGAGCGTCGGCGAATCGGGTGTGGTCATCGCCGATCTCGGCGAACAGTCGTGCTCCGGTCAGTTCTCTCAGGCCGGGGAAGCTGGTAACGATGGCATAGTCGGGGTGGGCACGAAAAGCGGTGACGGTGGCCTGGTGCAGGTCCGCGGCGGCCTGGCAGGCGGCATCGAGGACGGCCAGTAAGGCGAGTGCCTGCTGTCCCATGGCTTCTTCGACCAGGTGCGATTGGCATAGCTGATCGGTCTGGAAGCCGGTGCGCAGCCGCTCGGCCCAGGTGTGCAGGTGGTAGATGCGGCCGCAGCCCTTGAGCGCGGTATGCAGTTCGGCGGTGGTCAGGGGGCGTGCGATGGCAGGCGTGGGTGCGATCTTCAACACTGCGCGGGCTTCGCGGCAGGTGACGCCGCCTTCCTGTCCAGCGAACAGGGCGAGGAAAGCGGGAAAGTATTCGCGCAGGATCGAGCGCAGCTCGTTGCCGAGGCGATGAACGCGCCAGACGGCGTCTTGGTGGGCACGGGCCAGGACGGCGATGGCTTGGGCCTGCTGGCTGTCGCTGGGCAGCGGCCGGTGCATGGGCATGTCGGTGCGCAAGATGTTGGCCAGCACGACGGCGTCTTGCTGGTCGGACTTTTTACGGGAGACCGCGTGCCGGGCGCGGTAGCGCGAGGCGCTGAGCAGGCTGATGGCGAACACCTGTCGTCCGGAGGCGCGCAAACAGGCGACCAGCAGGCCGCGCGGTGTCTCGATGGCTACCGGGATCGGGGCCTCGGGACTGTCGCCGGCCTCGGCGAGCATGTCCAGCAGTTGCTGATAGCCCTGGCTGGACTCGGTGATACGACGCTGGGCGATCACTGTCCCCGCCTCGTCGACTAAGGCGATGTCGTGGTGTTTCTCGGCCCAGTCGATACCGCAGTAGACCGTCATGGTGTCCTCCGTCCGCTGTGCGGGTCGCAGGCCATGCCGAGGTCGTGCGGCGTGCTAATGACAAGACTTGGCGGTCTTCCATCCGATGAGCCGTCTTCCGACTTCGGCGACTTGCGCAGCCCCGGTCTTGCTGAGAACTCACGGCTCACGACTTGACGAGGGGTCTGGTTGCGCGAGCGGCCTTCATCACGCTGTATCAGAGGCGGTCACGTCACGCTGGCCAATCAGCCGAAGGCGCCGGTCTCGCGCGGAAGATCTCAGGGATCTTGCACCGGAAGTAGGCATCCCACTGATCACTGACCGGGCGGGACGTGACCACCCGACCGTCATTAGCACCGAAAGCAGGGCGGCAGAGTCCTTGATCCTCGTTATGGAGGCGTTCCTGAGCTCACCGAGTGGAGACGGCCGGCGCAATGCCGAATGGCACCCCGTAGGGGCCGCGAAGCGGTTGGGCCGGCGGTCGCAGCGGCAGGCGGCAGCGCGTACCAGGGGCGGCGAGTGCGTTCGGTGCGGCGGGTGCTCGGTGCGGCGGACGGCGGGGTCCGCGCGTTCGCGTCGGGCGGGCACGGGACGGGACCGGCCTCCAGGCCGCATGCCCGGCCCCGATGTCCGTCCGGCGCGGGCGGGCGCGCCGCGCCGTGCAGCGGCGCGGAGCGCTGACGCCTTGGTAATGCAGATTCCAGTCACAAGGACGTACGGCCAAGTGATCGTCTACGCTGAGCCAACATTAACCTTTCTTCCCTGAGAGGCTCACATGTCAGAGCCATATAAGACTGAGCTGATGCCCCAAGAAGCAAAAACAGCTCGACTACTCATAAACGCTCAAGCGGCGCTAGGGCTCCTTGGACTTGTGCTCTACATCAGCCTCATCAGCACTCAGACTGCCCCTCAGTGGCTCTCACTCCTGCCGCCGCCGAGCATCTTGATCCTTGCACCTCTTCTGCTGCTGATCGTGCTCGCCGCGAAATGCTCATCCCGAAAGAAGTGGGTACGGATCACTGCGCTTGCGACCGAAGGTTTCGTGAACCTCGCCGGACTTTTATTTCTGTTCAGCTCATGGCTCGGCGCGCTACCCGGCCTACTCCTGGGAGGCGCAGTGATCTTTTGGCTAACTCGGCCAACCGTCCGAGTCTGGTTCAACCGCTGACCACGGTTTTCGGCCACACTTTGTCTGCACCTCCACCGCGTCAGCGGTGGCTTGAACCAGTAAAGAAACTCTGAGCCACCCTCGATCAGCACGGTGATCTTTCGGGGAGGCTGAGTACAGAAATCAACGGTAGACGATGGCTCAGTAGGTGTGGTTGGGCCAGTGCGGGTCCTCCCAGCGGGCAAGGCCAGTGAGGCCGAGCAGCCGTACTCGGTGGAGCAGTTCTGGGGGAGCGTTCTGGGCGCGGAGTCGAGCGGGAGCGTGTCGGATCAGCCAGGCCGTCAACTCGGTACACGTCTCCTCCTCGTTCCCCCAGTTCCAACTTTCCCAGGGAAGTCGATCCCCCAGTAAGCGGTACTCCCAGTGCGCCACCGCTTCGGCCAGGTGCTGGTCGGCCACGGCGTGCCTCTGTGCTTCCCAGATGCGCAGCCAGGGGCCGAGCGTGGTGGAGGCTTCCGCGCACAGGGCGAGGACCTCGTGAGCGGGCACAGCGGGATCCGGGTCGGTGAGAATATAGGCCCACCAGGCGTGCAGGAATTCCCGTATTGCTGCGGCCTGTTCGGCAGGCCACTGCTGCCACTGGCCCAAGGCAAGTGAATACCCGACCTCCTCTATGCCGAACAAGGAGTCGACGGGGCCGCTGACGAGGGCCGTGGAGAGCTGGGGCAGAACGCGGCGCAGCACGGATGCGTGATCATCCCAGTCCTTGGCCTGCCAGGCGGCACGCAGACGGTCAGGACTCAACTCCACATCCGGCACCTTCAACCGGGCCAGGTCTTCCGCGCCGCCCCAGTGGCACTCGCAGTTCTGCTCGTCGGGATGGGCGGTCATGCCGCGGAAAGTGACGGCCACCCGGTCCAGTGCGGCGTCGAGACGAAGGCGAGCGGGCGTCCGGTCAAGGTTCGTCATGCGTGTTCGCCCTCAAGTACTCCGGGAGCCTGAGCCAGCCGAAGATCGCTACCTTACCGGGCCTGGAGGCGCCTGGTCGCATCGACCTCCGGCGTCCCCATCGAGCACATCTCGCGCCTGGTCGGCCATGCCAACACCGTGGTCACCGAGACGGTCTACCGGCTCCAGATCCGGCCCGTCATGCAGGAGGGCGCGACGGCGATGGACGATCTCTTCGGAGGTGCCCGGGGAGCTTAGTCACCCGGTTAGTCACTCAAGCCCGGTTTTCATGATCACAGACTGAGCATTCCCGCAGGTGGAGCCTAGGAGATTCGAACTCCTGACATCCTGCTTGCAAAGCAGGCGCTCTGCCAACTGAGCTAAGGCCCCGAGATTCAAGCCGGTGGCCTGGGGAGATGCCCTTGCACGCGACCTGCTTCAGTCGTACACCGTAGCAACAGGACCCGCTTCTACGCCACTTGGATCCGCGTGGCGGGGCGGGCTTCTGTGGACGGCGACGGTGGCGATGGAGGGGCGACCGGCGGGGGGCGGAGGGCGGGCTTCAGTGGACGGCGGCGACGGGGGGTGCGGCCGGTGTGATGCCGAGGAGGAGTTCGGGGAGGTCCGCGACGGAGTCGAGGAGGTGGGTGGCTCCGCCGTTGAGGAGACGCTCCCTGCTGTGGACGCCGGTCAGGATGCCGACGATTGTCGAGGCGCCCGCGCGGCGGCCGCAGAGCATGTCGTTCTCGGAGTCACCGGCGATCGCGACCTGGCGGACGTCCTCGACGCCGAGGCGCATGACCGCGGTGAGGATCATGTTGGGCAGGGGGCGGCCACGTCCGGCGTCCTCGGGGCACAGGGCGAGGTCGATCTTGTCGGACCAGCTCAGGGCGCTCAGCACGCGGCTGAACGTGGCGCGGCTGAAGCCGGTGATGAGGCAGATCTTGATGTCGGCGCCGCGGAGCTTGTCGAGTGCCTCGACGACCCCGGGCAGCGGGGTCAGGCCCGCGCGGGCGATGGCGCCCTCGTAGGAGCGCTCGAAGGTGAGGTTGGCCGCCTGGGCCTGGGCCTCGTTGTCGGGGAAGATGCCCCGGAAGACGTCGATCGTGGGGCATCCCCGGGACCGGTGCACGTGCACCATGGCGCGAGCGTACGCACCGGTCCCGGGCACGATGCCCTGCGTGGCGATCGCCTCGGCGAACGCCCGCTCGACCATGGCGACGTCACCGATCGTGGTGCCCGCCAGATCCAGGCAGACAAGCCTGATGGGTGTTATTCCATCTCGTTGGGCAAGGACCATGAAAGCACCCGAATCGGTAGCCGCGTCTGTCAGTTCTCGCTGCCGGTGGCCTCGGTCCACAGGTCGAGCTCGGCGCGGTCGGCCTGCACCTTGCGCCAGACCAGCAGCCCCCCGAGGGCGACGAGCGCCAGAACGAGCAACTTCTTCACGGTGTGACCCCACTTCTTGAGAAGTCTCACCTGCCGGGGTGAGACAACGCCCGGTTCGAACGGTTCCCTGCAGCCTAGCAAGGGATCGGGCCATGATCCGGTCCGCACGACAGGCCACCAGGGCCGATCCACACCAACCGGGTGATTTTCAGTATCATGCCGCACGGTACGCGTTCCGACGATCACAATCCGCCGTGAGTCTTGTCGCGAAACCGTCCTGCTTCTCACGATAACCCCCGCGACGCTCCCGCTTCGCCTTCCGGGAAATTCCGGTCCGCCCCCGGACGCGAATGGTGCTGTCCGACAGGTGCGCGACCAGCGCGTCCGCCGGCTCCGGCCCGATTACGCGGAGCGCGAATGACACAAACCCGCTCGCTATGGGGCTCCTGCGACCGGAGGGGTCAGGCGCTCTCGACGAGATCGGCGTAGTCGGGGTGACGGTCGATCCACTCCCGCACGAACCAGCACAGGGGGACGACCTTCGCGTTCTCCGCGCGGGCCGCGTCCAGTGCCGTACGGACGAGCGCGGACCCCACGCCCCTGCCCTCGTACTCCGGCTGGACCTTGGTGTGGGGGTAGACGATGACCCCGTCACGCCGGATGATCTCCAGTTTCCCCGCCTGCCTGCCGTCCACCTCCGCCACGAAGGAATCACCGCCGGGGGAGAGCCTGACGTCCGCCTGCATGGAAGTCCTCCTTCGCGAGGCCGCCGTACGGCCGTACGACGGTTCCTTGGTCAGCCGATCCCGCGCGGTGTTCATTCCCGGGCCCTGTCTACCCGCTCCCGTGCCGGGTATCCCCACCGGGTCCGGGCTTCCTCCCCGGGGACGGCCACACGGAGTGTCTGGAC
Organism: Streptosporangium sp. NPDC002721; assembly: GCF_042888905.1. NCBI lineage: Bacteria > Bacillati > Actinomycetota > Actinomycetes > Streptosporangiales > Streptosporangiaceae > Streptosporangium > Streptosporangium sp. NPDC002721. Next base: position 320,690 of record NZ_JBIAQI010000003.1, on the reverse strand, counting down.
AAGGACCCTTTGTAGCAGGTTTCCGGCACCTGAAACTCGCGGGCGGTGGACCGTATCGGAAGCCGTCCGGTTGAAGGATGATGGGAGGAGGCGTCCGGCATGTCCGGCACCCCATGGCGATCAGCCGATCCATCTGTGCCGACACGACAGATGTTGACTGACCTTCATGCGCACCCAGAAGGTGATCGCGATGACAGGCGATGTCGACCACGGTTCACTGCGCGTCCTCTTCACCGGCCGGCCCGCCGGTGTGTGCTGCGAGGGGGACATCGATCTCTGTACGCGGCGCGTCCTGGCCAGGGCGCTCGCCATGGCCGCCGAACGGACCGACGGCGATCTGTACGCCGATCTCCGCGGCGTCGACTTCGTCGATGTCGGCGGCCTGCGGGTGCTGGCCGAGACGGCGTTCGGGATGGCGAGCGGCCGGAGGTTGATCGTCGACGGCCTTCGCCCGCACACGCGGCGGATCGTCGAGCTGTGCGGCTGGACAGAGGTGTTCGGTGCGGGTCCGGACACCGTAACCACAGTGGGATAACGGCTGATTGCTCCTCAGTTGTACCGTAAGGGTTCTCTAGAGGAATTCGGAGGATCGTACGCTGAGGGTAATCAGATCGGCCCCCTCCACGCCTTACGGTCCAGGGGGAGTCGTGAGCGGGTCACCGCTCTCCGGTCCCGGTCCGGGCGTCATGCCCGGCGGCCGCCTCCCGGCCGCGTCTTCCTCCCACCGACTGTCTGCAGAGGTATATCCGTGAGCGCTGCCGTCCGCGTGACCGACGTGTCCGACCCCGCTGAGCAGGAGATGCTTCTTCTGTCCTTGGCCGGCGAGCTCGACTACAGCAACGCCGAACGGTTCCATCACGACCTGCAGGAGGCCATCGGCCAGGGCAGGCGCGATCTCGTCATCGATCTGACCGAGCTGACCTTCTGCGACTCCACGGGAATCCAGAGCTTCCTGAACACCCGGCAGACCGTCCAGGACCGCGGCGGCAGCATCGTCCTGGTCAACCTGCACCCCCGCCTCGAAAGGCTCTTCCACCTGACCGGTCTCGCCCAGGCCTTCGGCGTCCAGCCCACCGTGGCCGACGCCCTCAAGGTGCTGCGGCCGAGCCGGCCGTCGTAGCCGATTCCGGCCCTCGATCCGCCTTCGCTCTCCGGGACGACCGAGCGAACATCTGTTGGCTCGGGCGGTCGTAAGTTGGCAATGAGCGGGCAGGTGTCTAGCATCGTGTAACTCGTCAGCAACGCCCTGATTCTGGAGCAAGTCGGCTCGCCCCCCGGTGACTGCCAGACAAGGCGACCTCAAGGGGGTGTCGTGACCGGCGACCACGGCCAGCAATGGCCGATCGACGAGGATCTCAGCGCTCTGCGGGATCGTCTCCAACGCCATGCCGTCAGAGCCGGCATGCGGGGCGAACGGCTGGACGACCTCCTTCTCGTCACGAACGAGGCGGTCATCAACATCCTGGAGCACGGCGGGGGCAAGGGAACGCTGGCCATCTGGCAGAACGAGGCCTTCCTGACCGTCGACGTCACCGACACCATGGGCCTCCTGACCCTCTGGCACGTCCCCAGCGAGCGTCCCACGGGCACCGTGCGGGGGTTCGGCCTGTGGCTGATGAACCAGCTGTGTGACGAGTTCACCATCAAGCAGGTGGAGGAGGGGTCTCGCGTCCGCCTGCGCATGCGGCTCGGCCGCCCGGCGCCCCGGAGCGGGGCCGGAGGCTCGACCGACTCCGAGCAGGACGACCTCGACACGCCCGACGCCACGCGGGGCACCCCCGATCCCGTGCGAAGCACCCCGGATTCCGTACGCAGCACTCCTGATTCCGTACGGAGCACTGTCGATCCCGTGCGAGATGCCCCTGATTCCGTACGGAGCGGTGCCGATCCCGTAAGGAGTGCCGTCGATTCCGCGCGGGAGGATCCCGGCCAGGGGGAGCTCCAGGTCTCGTTCTGAGAGATCGGAAGATTCCGGGCGTCCTCGGCGATGCCGATCACTTGGGACCTGGCGGACGTGGGATCGGTCCTGAGGCGTGAGTGACGCATACCCGTGGTGCCCGTGGTGCCCGGCCATCCGGCCTCGTCATGGCGAAGAGCGCCACGCGTCATCTTTCCGTCACCACTCCCACCTCTCCGTCCGCAATCCTTGACCGTCCGCTGGCGCAAGGACGATGTACCGGCCAAATGTCCGGGATAGGCTTATTTAGGCAGGTCAGCGCCTTAGAGGTGGTGTCTCGGGAGGCCGTTTGATGTTTTCCGGAGATTGACCGAGGCATCGTCTCGCCCCGGAATCACACCCGGCCCCCGGTGTCCGCTCATCCGCCGCTTCTTCCGGGACCCTTCCGGAGCCCTGAGACCGTTCGAGTCCCAAGAACCCGAGCCGCCCGCCTCCGGAACCGCCCCTGCCGTCCCGGTTCTCCGTCTCACTCAGCCGTACGAAGGTTCGGAAGGGATGGTCCGTATGAGGGTTGTCGTCGACCTGGCGCGATGCCAGGGGTACGCGCAGTGCGCCTTCCTGGCTCCGGACACGTTCCGGATGCGGGGCGAGGAGGCGCTCATTTTCCACTCCAGCCCGGACGAGACGCAACGGGACCAGGTCCTGCGCGCGGCGGCCGCCTGCCCGGTCCAGGCGATCCTCGTCGACCGGATGGACGCGGCCCCGCCCACGCCCGCGACGAGGGCCGGAACGGCGGCGGTGTGACCAGCGAGCGGAGCGAGGAGACGTTCAGGCGCGACGGCCGCGTCGTCATCGTCGGCGCCTCCCTCGCGGGGCTGCGGGCCGCGGAGGCGCTGCGCGACGAGGGCTTCACCGGCTCGCTCACCCTGGTCGGGGACGAGGCGCGCGAACCCTACGACCGGCCCCCGCTGTCCAAGCAGGTCCTGACCGGCTGGGTGCCCGCGGACGGCACCGCGCTGCCCCGGCGTCGCGAGATCGACGCGGAGTGGCTGCTCGGCGTGCCCGCCTCCGGGCTGGACCTCGCGGGCAAGCGGGTGGAACTCGCGGACGGGCGGGAGATCCCATTCGACAGACTGCTGATCGCCACCGGCGTGCGCGCCAGACGGTGGGCCGACGAGGCGGAGGCCGCCCTGGACGGCGTGTTCGTGGTACGCACGTGCGACGACTCCCGCCGCCTGTGGGAGCGCCTGGCAGCCGGGCCCGGCCGGGTGCTCGTCATCGGGGCCGGTTTCGCCGGTTCCGAGATCGCCTCCGTGTGCCGCGAGCGCGGCATACCGGTGACCGTCGCCGAGGTCGGCGAGGCCCCGCTGGTGGGGGCGCTCGGAAACATGATCGGCTCGGTCGCCGCGAACCTCCAGCGCGCCCACGGCGTCGACCTGCGCTGCGGTGTCAAGGTCACCCGGCTGGAAGGGGACGAGCGGGGGCGGGTGCGCCGCGCCCACCTCTCCGACGGCGGCACGGTCGACGCCGACGTGGTGGTGGTCGCGCTCGGCGGCGTGCGCAACACCGAGTGGCTGCGGGACTCGGGGCTGGCCGCCGGTGTCTGGGGGGTGGCCTGCGACTCGGGCTGCCGGGCGTTCGACGTCAACGGCCTGGTCACCGACGACGTCTTCGTCGCCGGGGACGTGGCCCGCTGCCCGCACCCGGTCTACGAGTACCGGTTCCTGTCGCTGGAACACTGGGCCAACGCGGTGGAGCAGGCCCAGGTCGCGGCACACAACATGGTCAGTTCGCCGACGGACCGCTGGCCGCATCTGTCCATGCCGACGTTCTGGTCGACGCAGTTCGGCGTCAACATCAAGTCCGTCGGTGTCCCGGTCCTGTCGGACGAGGTGGTCGTGACGCAGGGCTCGGTGGAGGAGTACCGGTTCGTCGCCGCGTACGGCTACCGAGGCCGGGTCACGGCGGCGGTCAGCTTCGACAACGCCAAGTGGCTCGACCACTACCGGCACCTGATCGAGACGGCGGCGCCCTTCCCGCCCTCCTGCCCCACCCCCGACGGGCCCTCCGGCATGAGGCCCGTCCCCGCCCACTTCCCCGATCCGGTGATCATCACCCAGGGAGCCACGGTGGTGGTCACCGGCCACGAGCCGAGCGAGCGGCGCGTGGCGTTCGCACGGCCGGGCGGCTGACCAGGTACGGAAGGGCCCAACAAGGCTCGACCGGGGGCGGTGGAACTCCGGGCGATCGGAAGCGACATAGGCCGGAGGCGCTATAGGCCGGAAACAGCGCAAGCCGGAAGCGGCACTAGCCGGAAACAGCACAGGTCAGAAGCAGCACAGGTCAGAAGCAGCACAAGCCAGGAAGCAGCACAGGCCGGGAAACAGCGCGAACCAGAAGCGGCGCGTCCTAGGAGAAACGGGAGAAGCGGCCATGACAGTCACCCAGGCGTCCAGCACCTTCCAGCGGATCCTCGACCACTCCAGCCGGGCCGATCCGTACCCGCTCTACGCCGAGCTGCGCAGGACGCCGGTGGCCCGGCAGGAGGACGGCGGCTACGTCGTCAGCACCTACCGGGAGATCACCGCGCTGCTGCACGACCCGCACCTCAGTTCCGACGCGCACAACCTCGACCAGCCGGGGCCCACCCTCGCGATGCGCGGGGAGGTGCCGGCGTTCATCGGCCTCGACCCCCCGGACCACGACCGGCTGCGCCGCATGGCGATGCGGCACTTCGGTCCCCCGCACTCGCCCACGCTGGTGGACGACATGCGGCCCGCCCTGAACGCCATCGTCACGCGCCTGATCGACGACCTGGTGAGCAAGGACGAGATCGACGTCGTCGACGACTTCGCCTATCCCTTCCCCGTCACCGTGATCTGCCACCTGCTCGGCGTGCCCCGCGAGGACGAGCCGCGGTTCCACGGGTGGGTCGAGGCGATCGTCGCCATGCTCGACGTCGACTCCGCGACGGGCTCCGAGGAGCGTGTACGGGAGGGGGTCCGGGCCCGCGACGACCTCAGGGCGTACCTCGCCGGGCTCCTGGAGAGCCGCCGCGGCCGTCCGGCGGGCGAGGACCTGCTGTCGCGGCTGGCGAACGACGACGGGCCCGACGGGCGCATGACGGACGAGGAGATCGTCAGCACCGCCAACCTGCTGCTCATCGCGGGCCACGAGACGACCGTCAACCTGATCACCAACGGCGTGCTGACGCTGCTGCGCCATCCCGACGTCCTGGAGCGCCTGCGCCACGACCCCGGAATGATCATCCGGACGGTCGAGGAACTGCTGCGCTACGAGCCCCCGGTGCAGCTCATCCCCTGGCGGGCCGCGTACAGCGACCTCACGGTCGCGGGCACCGTCATCCCGAAGGGCTCGCGGATCACGCTCGTGCTCGCCTCCGGCAACCGCGACCCCTCCTGCTTCCGCGACCCCGACCGGTTCGACCCCGACCGGCGCGACAACCAGCATCTCGGCTTCGGCGCCGGCATCCACCTGTGCTTCGGGGCTCCCCTCGCCCGCCTGGAGACGCAGATCGCGCTGAACGAGCTCGTCCGCAACCTGGAGAGCCCCCGGCTCGTCGCCGACCCGCCCCCGTACCGGCAGAGCGCGGTGCTGCGCGGGCCGCGCCACCTCCTCGTCAGGCAGGAGTGAGGGTACGGTCCCGGGTCACCGGGTCCACATCCCGATCCGTACCGGCACCCCGGAGGAGGCGTGCAGCACGGGAGCGTGGTCCGGGGCGTCGAGCCCTCCCGCCTGGAGCAGGTCCTGGTCCAGGTGGACCAGCCGGGCGTGGCGCAGCGGCCAGTCGGGGTGCTCGATCTGAGCGGTGGCCGTCCTGCCCGCGAACGTGGTGAACAGCCGGTAGCGGGCGGTGAGGAAGTGCGCCAGCTCGTCGCGTTCCGCCTCCGCGAGGGGCGGGCCGAACTCCACGACCGCGTCGCACCGCGCGCCCGCGGGCCCCGGCAGGCGCCGCCGGCCGCGGTAGCCGCGCCGCTCCCCGACGGCGCTCACGGCCATCCGGGACCAGAAATAGGGCAGCCCGTACCCGGCCCGCGCGCCGAGCACCGCGAGCAGCCGCCCGGCGTCCAGCGACAGGAACCAGACGCCGTCCCGCCCCTGCTCGTCGCGTACGTACGTGCGGACGTTCGTCTCGGGGAACCGCGACAGCCACGGCAGCGCGGGCACGCCCGGTGCCCGTACGTCCTCCATCAGGAAGGTGGTGAGGCCGACCCAGGCCGCGCCGTCGAAGGTGTCGACCGTGAGCCCGGGGGGCAGCAGCCGCTGGATCGCGGCCGGTGGGTACCGCCAGTGCGTGAAGGTCATCTCGGACCAGCGGTGGTACATGACCGGGCTGGTCAGGTGAGGGGACGGGGGAGCCTGCATGATCCGCTCCTTCTCTGGTGACGACGGTGACGGCGGTGCCCGTGTGACGGCATCCGCCACTTATCTTGGCCATGGCGCCGGGTGCCGTCCCGCGCGACACCCGCGAGACGGGCGTCCGTCCCGGTTCTCGACAGCGCCAGACCGACCGGAACCGAGCTGGAGAGGCCAACCCATGATCTTCATCGCCGTCAACTTCACCATCCGTCCCGAGCGCGCCGAGGAGTGGCTCTCGCTCGTTGACGAGTTCACCCAGGCCACCCGCGACGAGCCGGGGAACGTCTTCTTCGAGTGGTCCAGGAGCGTCGACACGCCCGGCCAGTTCGTCCTGCTGGAGGCCTTCGCCTCGCCCGCCGCCGGTGAGGCCCATGTGAGCTCGGAGCACTTCACGACCGCCATGGCCTGGATGCCCGAGGTGATCGCGACGACCCCGGAGATCATCAACGTCGAGGTGCCCGGCGAGGGCTGGTCGCGGATGGCGGAACTGACCCCGGCCCAGGGCTGAGCGGTCCGCCCTGCGAGGAGGCGCCCCCACACAGGGGTGGGGGCGCGGAAAGGGCGTGGAAGGAACGGAGGGGACGGGGACGGGGACGGTCTAGCTTTCAGAACTCTCCGTAAAACAGTTCTCTCACCGTGGGCGGAGCGCCGCGAGGTGACGGGCGGTAACGGGATGTAATCGTCCCGGGCACGGAGCCCGCCGACCGGTCACCGCCAGAAGGGACCGGCAGCCGAACACACGGGGGATTCATGCGTACACGGAGGAACGTCACACAGCGCGAGCCGTCGCGGCCGGGGGTGGTCCGCAGGGCCGGGCTGCGGGTGCTGGCGGTGGGGATCCTGACGGTCACCCCGCCACTCGCCCTCGCCGGGCCCGCGCTGGCCGGCACCGACGTGGTCGTGACCGGAAGCCTGCTGTCCGTCAACGCGGGAAACCTGGCCGACGACATCAGCGTCGACGTCGACGTCGACGGCACGCTCCTCGTCAGGAACGCCAACGACACGCTCTCCACCTCGGGTGCCTGCCAGAAGGTCGACGACAACACGGTCCGCTGCCCCGCCACCGGGATCACCGGCCTCCAGGCCAGCCTCCAGGGCGGCGCCGACACCCTGCGCAACAACACCGCCCTGTCCATGCGCGCCTTCCTGGGCGCCGGCAAGGACGGCTTCTCCGGCGGTTCGGGCCGCGACATCGTCTCCGGCCAGACCGGCGGCGACACCATGAGCGGGAACGGCGGCGACGACGTCCTCGAAGGCAACCTGGGCTCCGACTCCGTCGTCGGCGGCGAGGGCAGGGACATCTGCACCGCCGAGGTCCGGGAGTCCTGCGAGGGCTGACGTCCCGAGCACCCTGGCGGACGGCTCCCACGTCCGTACGCCCGCCGACGGGCCTGTCACCATGGCACCCACCTGATCAGGGAGGTCATGGTGACGGGCCGTCCCACGGGATCCGGCCCCCGGGCGGGGCCCGCTGGGAGGGGTCCGGTCGCACCTGGCGCCCGCCCCACCGTGACCTGGAGTTTCAGGTAGCCCGCAGGCCACAAATCACTCGCGGACGGCGTGGTGGATTAACACACCAGAAACATATAGAACTGGTTCCACCCCCCAAGTGTGAGGAAAATCACATGCGAGAGAAAGGCTCAGCTGAATCCGGCGCCAAGGGCGTGTCGCGTCGCGGATTCATAACTGGAACTGGTTCTATCTTAGGTATCACGGCCCTCACGGGCCACACCGGCACGGCCCAGGCGCAGGCCGCCACCGCGGCCGCCCCGATCTCCAACGGCGCCCATGCCCCGGCCCTGGTGATCGGCACCGGGTACGGCGGCTCCGTGGCCGCCCTGCGTCTCGCCCAGGCCGGCGTCGACGTCCACATGATCGAGATGGGCATGGCCTGGGACACCCCGGGCTCCGACGGCAAGATCTTCTGCACCACGACCTCGCCGGACCACCGGTCCTACTGGCTGCGTACCAAGACCAAGGCCCCCCTCAACTACTTCCTCGGCCTCCCGATCGACAGGGACATCACCCGCTACACCGGGATCCTGGACGCCGAGGAGTTCGGCGGCATCACGGTCTACCAGGGCCGCGGCGTCGGCGGCGGGTCGCTGGTCAACGGCGGCATGGCCGTCGTCCCCAGGCGGGAGAACTTCGGCGCCGTCCTCCCGTCGGTGAACGCCGACGAGATGTACAACACCTACTACCCGCGCGCCACCGCCGGGCTCGGGGTCACCTCCATCGACCCGGCCTGGTTCGACACCACCGCCTGCTACCAGTACAGCCGGGTCGGCAGGAAGCACGCCCAGCGTTCCAATCTCCCGTTCGTCCCCGTGCCCAACGTGTACGACTGGAACTACATGAAGCAGGAGGCCGCCGGGACCGCCACCAAGTCGGCGCTCGCCGGTGAGATCCTCTACGGCAACAACCACGGCAAGAAGTCGCTGCAGAAGACCTACATCGCCCTGGCCAAGGCCACCGGCAACGTCACCGTCTCGCCGCTGCACCGGGTCACCTCGGTCGCCCCGGGGTCCGGTGGCCGCTACACGGTCGTCATCGAGCAGCTCGACACCGGCGGCAACGTCACCGCCACCAAGACCGTGACCGCGGACAGGGTGTTCTTCGCCGCCGGCAGCGTCGGTACCAGCAAGCTGCTGGTCAAGCTGAAGGCCACCGGCGCGCTGCCCAACCTGAACGGCGAGATCGGCAGGAACTGGGGTGACAACGGCAACGTCATGTGCGGCCGCGCCAACCACCTGTGGGACCCGACCGGCAGCCTCCAGTCGACCATCCCCTGCTCAGGTATCGACAACTGGGCCGCGGGCGGCGCGTTCGCCGAGGTCGCGCCGCTGCCCGTCGGGATCGAGACCTTCGCCTCGTTCTACCTGTCGATCACCAGGAACCCCCACCGCGCCCAGTTCTCCTGGAACGCCGCGACGGGCAGGGTCGACCTGAACTGGCAGACCGCCTGGAAGCAGCCGTCCATCGACATGGCCAAGACGATCTTCGACAAGATCAACGCCAAGGAGGGGACGATCTACCGGACCGACCTCTTCGGCGTGTACAAGATCTGGGGCGACCACCTCACCTACCACCCGCTCGGCGGCGCGGTCCTGAACCAGGCCACCGACAACTACGGCCGCCTCACCGCCTACCCCGGCCTGTACGTCATCGACGGCTCGCTGATCCCCGGCAACACCAGCGTCAACCCGTTCGTCACCATCACGGCGCTCGCCGAACGGAACATCGAGAAGATCATATCCACCGACCTGTGACGACGACCCGACGCGACGACCTGCCATGTCGTGTCGGGCCGTGTCGCGTCACGGCTTCCCGCCGGATGAGTCCCCGGCCCGGTCACCGGGGGGCGAGGCCCCAGAAGGGAGCCTCGCCCCCCGGTCCCGGCGTCGCCGGGCCTGCGGTCACTCAGGAGCTGGGGGACATCCGTCTGATCACCGGCCGATGATCCCCGTCTCCGTTCCTTCGAGCGGCCCGGTCGTGGCTCCCGGCAAGAAGAGTGAGCCGGACCGGTCCGCCCATTAAGGCGCCGAGTCCTGTCACGCACTTCAAACTCTTGATTACCTTTATGTGAAGAGCGGTGCGTGAATAATTTTCTTATTGGATTTTCGAAGTCGTTTTCGGTGTACCGGCGTCCGCCCGGCCGATCACTGACGATGTTCGCGACTCGACGGGTCGATATCGGTCCGCTCGCAACCACCCGTGGGCGAGGCTTCCTCCATGAGGGCGCCGAGCAAGGAGATGGTTACCGAAGCATCGCCGATCCGGTTTCCCAGCTGATGAGCAGGCATGTCACGGCCGACGCTCGCGCATCAGGAGTTTCCGTCGTTCATGCCGGACGCCAGCCATATTGACCGAAATGCCTCTTTTGAGAGTATTATCCCTTATGAATTATTGGCTTTTGGTTGCGGATTGGACCAAAAAAACGCCAAAATGTTGTCCCGCACGAGGTCGCATTTGCCTCGCTGCGGAGAGTCACACGAGTTCGCTCACCGGCGCCGGCGGGGAAGGCTTATGGTGGCCGGACTCTGGAACGCAGAGTCGGCGTGCTTATGACAGGCACCACAGTCGGCGCTTACAGGGAAAAACCCCCGCTCACGCATTCCTGATCCGGAATGCGCGCCCGAGGGTCGTTCCTTCGTGCGTTTCACCTTGCAAAACCGCTGGTATCTGGAGGGAAGATCCGGCTAGGCACAGCCGGGCCCTCCAGGTACCACCGCGAGGACCCTCTCCACCTGATGGACCACCTCGAAGAGTCCACTCGCGACGAGATGCGCGAGCACCGCGTTCTCGAGTTCCCCGGGCATCCATCGACGCCACCAACCTTCGTTGGCGACCATGGCGATCCCTTGCCTTCACTAGAGGTCGAGACTTACGCCGGCCGATCACCGTTGACCGTCCGCCCGGGCTCGACCCGACTGATTCCGGACGGCAAACCGACCTTTTCAGGAGGTCATGGCACGTCAGACACCCGAACCAATCCCACAGGGAGATTTCTATCGGATCTGGGACGGCAAGAGAGTCGTTTCCTGAATGATTTTACGACTTTTCCGGATAGGCGTATTTTTCCTGGTCACAGCCGGTCACCGAGGATCACCTATGTTCGTAGGCCATAGAGCCTCACCCCGGGTGACCTGGGGGTATCCGACGAATTACCATAAATCAGACATCGGCGTTCTAGGGTATATAAATCCCGTAACCAGTTACCAAAAAAGCGCACAAATACCCTTGCTGGAGGCCCCGGATAACCACTATCTTGATCATCCACGCCTCGAAAGTAAAGTTTATTCACATATTTTCCGAATGGAATAGTATTCGGTAGCACGAGATGGTGCCGGGAATCCCGCACCACCGGGAAACGGCCTCCCAGCCGGTTGGGCCACCAGGACCTGACCCGGGCCTCTCTGTCAGGAGAGGTGGGAGAGGGCGGAACCCGCGGATACGGTCCACAACGATCGCGGGCGTGAGGCGATCGCGGGTCCCTGGATTGACCGGCGAGGTCGTCGCGCCGGTACGCGAGGCGACAGAGCCCGTATTTCCCCGAACAGAGCCCTTTTTTTCTCCATGAGCAGAGCGCGTTTTCTGCCTCTGACCTGGGCGAACGGCAAAGCTTGACCTTGATGTAGAGGCAGGTTCGCACCATTGGGGCATGACCACTTCACCCGGCCCCCCGGCGGGGCGTCACCGCGAGGTCCAGGGACGTCACCTCTTCCTCCACAGGTCCGGCAGCGGCGGTCCCGCCGTGGTGTTCCTGCCCGGTGCCGGCGCCGTCGGGCTCGACTACCTGAACCTGCACGAGCGCGTCGCGGAGTTCACCACCTCCGTCCTCTACGACCGCGCGGGCACCGGCTGGAGCGACCCGGTGGAACTCCCGTTACCGTCGCCGAGCTGCGCGAGCTGCTGCTGGCCGCGGACGTGCCCGCTCCATATCTGCTCGTGCCGCACTCGCTCGGCGGTGCCTACGCCCGGCGCTTCATCTAGCTGTTCTCCGAGGAGGTGGCGAGCGTGGTCTACCTCGACGCCTTCTACGAGGAGTGGGACACACACCTGATCGGCGCGAAGACGCGCCTCAGGCCACAACCGATGCCGGGTGACCTGGCTATGCGTCTCATCGCCTTCGCCTCACGCAAGCTGTACGGGAAGATGTTCGCCACATGGCCGCCGAAGGTCAGGCAGGCACTCCTGGCCAAGTACGCCACGGTCGAGCCACAACGGGCGAGCGCGCAGGAGCGCAGTAACGTGCCTGAGCTGCGCGACGAGCTCAAGGCGTGGGGCCAGGTCCCGGACAAGCCACTGATCGCGCTCGTCGCGCTTGGAATCGACACCAGCATGAAGTTCCTGATGTCCAAACAGGTGCTGCGTGAGATAACCGAGGGTAAGGCCGCTCTCTACCGGCCCCTCGGGGATTCGGCGGAGAACGGTCAAACACGTGTTCTGCTCGATGCGCGCCACAGCACGATCAGCACCGATGCTCCGGACGTCGTTCTGCAGGCCATCGACGACCTGTGGCGGCGCGTGTCGTGAAGGAGTGCCGATGCTCACCATCGGCCAACTCGCCACATGTGCGGGCGTGACGCTCCGAACTGTCCGCCACTATCACCAGCGCGGCCTGCTGACCGAGCCCGAGCGCGACGCCTCCGGCTACCGGCGCTACGGCGCCCAGGCCGTGATGGATCTGATCCGGATCAAGACCCTGGCCGACGTTGGCGTGCCCCTGGCCCGCGTTCGACGAGCTGCTCGGCGCGGAGCCCGAGAAGTTCGCCAGGGCCATCGCCGACATCGACAGGGAGCTGGCGAGGAAGGCGCGCGAGCTCAGCCGGCACCGCCGACGCATCACCAAGCTGACGGCGGGCGATCGGCTGTTTGTGCCGGATGAGGTGGCCCGAATCCTCGACCGGTAACGCGCCCTGGACTTCAGCGAGCAGATGGTGCGCATCGGGCGCGACGTGTGGATCATCGTCGCCGCCCTGTCCCCGGAGTCGATCCACGAGTTCGCCGCCACGAAGAACGCCGCTCTCGACGACCCCGAGTTCGTCCGTACCTACCAGGCCCTCGACGAGACCATCGACTGGGATCCCCGCGATCCTCGCCTGCACGCGCTCGCCACCGACGCGGCGGCCTGGGACGCGCAAGCCCAAGGGTGAGACCGTTGCGCCCGACATGGTGAGCCTGATGACCTCCCGCCCCATGGAGTTCTTCTCGGCCTGGCGGCATCTCCTGCGGCTGTCGGCCTTCGAGGCGGCCGCCCGGCCCGTCCCTCCTCACCCCAGCGCTTGAGGCCGTCACCTGGGACGACGTACGCCCGGCGATCCCCGGAAAGCGCGGGAACGGGACTCGAGGAATCCGGTGGCGCCGGTCGCGCGCTCATCTCGCGCTCACCTCCAGCAGCGCGCCCACGGCGTCGAGGACCTCCCCCACGCCGATCTCCAGCAGGCCCGGATCGGGCCGGTGCCCGTGGGGGTCGCCGCGGCGTCCGGTCCACAGGACGAGGTGCGGTCCCGCCGCCGGCGGCCCCCACAGGGCCGGCGCGACGGGACCGCACAGCACCACGGAGGGGGTGGCGAACGCGGCGGCCAGGTGGGCCACGCCGGTGTCGCCGCAGACGACCAGCCGCGCGGACCCGACGAGGGCCGCCAGCGCTCCGACGTCCGTACGACCGGCCAGGACGGCTTCCTCCGGCATCCCGGCGAGCGCCGCCACCTTCCGCCCGAGGGCCCGCTCGGCCGCGCTCCCGGTGACCAGCACCCGGCGTCCGGTACGGCTCAGCGCGGCGGCCACCCGGGCGAACCGTTCCGGCGGCCAGCGCCTGGCCGGGCCGGCCGCACCCGGGTGGACGATCACGTGACCGGTCGTCTCCGAGGGCGGCGCGGGAAGGGCCAGGTCGGCGGGGTCGGCCGCGATGCCGTACCACTCCAGGAACGCGCACCACCGGACCGTCTCGTGGATGTCGCACCGCCACGGCGGCCCCTGCGCGTCCGGGAAGCCGGGGTGCGCGTGGGTGAGCAGCCGTCGCGGGCGGGTACGGCGCAGCGCGGCGATGCTCTGCGGGCCGCGGCCGTGCAGGTTGACCGCCGTGTCGGGACGATCGACGGGCACCGGCCCGGGTCCGGACACGTCGAGGAGCTCGTCGACGGCGTCGATCAGCGGCACCAGTCCCGCCAGGGGAGCCGGCGCGGCCAGCACGATCCGGTGCCCGGGGTGGGCGCGCCGCAGTGCCCGCAGGGCGGGCACCGCGGTGAGCACGTCGCCGAGCCCGAGCCCGCGAAGCGCGACCAGCTCCGGCACCCCGGCGCGCCCGGCACCGTTACGTCCTTCCGGCACCCTCCTACCCGCGGTTCCCGGGTCCACGGCCACGACATCTCCGTCGCGGGACGGACGAACTCCCGGACCTGCCGTCACGACATCTCCGTCATAGGACGGACAAGCTCCCGGACCCACGGCCACGACGTCTCCGTCCCAGGACGGACGAGCTCCCGGACCTACGGCCACGACGTCTCCGTCGAGGGACAGACGACGAGCTCCCTGACCTCGCAACCGGCGGGCTGGCCGAGGGCGAACAGCACGGTGGCGGCCACGTCCTCGGGCTGGTTGAGCCGGGCGTCGGGGCCGGGCCGGTAGCGCTCGTCCCGGTCGGCGAAGAAGTTCGTGTGCATGCCGCCGGGCACCAGCAGCGTCACCCCCACCTGTCCCGCGAGCTCGGCGGCGAGGGCCCGGGTGAACCCGACGACGCCGAACTTGGCCGCGCAGTAGGCGGTCGCGTCGCTCACCGCGCGCAGGCCCAGGGTGGACGCGCAGGTGATCACCCGGCCCCCGGAGCGCCGCAGGTACGGCAGTGCCGCCCGGACGATCGAGGCGGTGCCGAGCAGGTTCACCCGGATCACCCGTTCCCAGTCAGGGGCGGGGACGTCGGAGAGTGCCCCGCAGGCGTCGACGCCCGCCGCGGTGACGACGCCGTCGAGCCCGCCGGCCCGTTCGGCGAGCTCGCGCACGGCCCGCTCCGCCTGCTCGCGGTCGGAGACGTCGGCCGTCTCGTGGTCGATGCCCGCCACGTGGTCGGTGCCCGCCTCGGGCGCGGTGACGTCGACCACGAGGGGCCGGCCACCCGCCTTGGCGACCGCGACCGCGACCGCCCGTCCCAGGCCGGACGCGCCACCGGTGATCAGGATGTTTCCCACCATGGATGTCTCCCCTTCGGTCGTGAGGTCCCCTTGTCGCGGGGTTCCTCCGGTCGTGAAGCCCTTCTGGCCGCGGGATTCCTCCGGTCGCCGGCCCCTTCGGTCACGGGGTTCCTCCGGTCGCGAGGTTCCCCTGGTCACGGGGTTCCTCCGGTCGCGAGGAGCCCCTGGTCATGGAGTTCCTGCGGTCGCGAGATCCCTCTGGTCATGGAGTTCCTCCGGCCGTGAAGCCCCCTGGTCATGAAGTCCCCCCGGTCGTGAGATCCCCCTGGTCATGAAGTCCCCCCGGTCGCGAGGAGCCCCCGCGAGGTTCCGGATCACGAAGCCGCCGCGCCGCGGCGATGAGGCCGGTCGTGGAATGTCCGGGGACGCTGGGCAGGATCACGACGTCGCCGCCGGCCCGCCACACCGCCTCGGTCTCGGGCATCTCGCGGCCGGTGTAGTCGCCGCCCTTCACCCACACGTCCGGGCGGAGGTGGCCGATCAGCGCGCAGGGGGTGTCGCCGTCGAAGACGGCCACGGCGTCCACGCACTCCAGCGCCCGCAGCACCTCGACCCGGTCGCGTTCGCCCACCACGGGACGGCCCCGACCCTTCAGGCGCCGGACGGACTCGTCGGAGTTGACGCAGACGATCAGCGCGTCCCCCAGGGCCCTGGCCCGGCGCAGCAGGCTGACGTGACCGGCGTGCAGCAGGTCGAAACAGCCCCCCGTGGCGATCAGCCTGCCCCCGGCGGCCCGGACCGCCCCCGCCAGGCTCTCCGGGCCCGGAGCGGGGGCCGGGGGCACGTCCGTCCGCGGAACCGGCGACCGGCGCCGCCGCGCGGGCCGGGGGAGCCGGACCGCCGCGGCCCCGCCCCGCTCGACGAACCGGGTGGCCTCGCCGACCGCCGCCGCGACCGCGTCCTCGGTGGAGGCGCCCTCCGCCAGGGCCAGTGTCGCCGCGGTCGCGAACCTGTCACCCGCCCCGCAGGAGTCCCGCCCGGTGACGAGCGCGGGCGGCGGGATGCGGAGGGGCCGGCCGCCCCGGCGGGCGAGCACGGTCCCACGCTCGGCCAGTGTGACGGCCACCGCCTCCGCCCCGAGGTCGCGAACCAGGTAGCGGGCGATCCTGTCCGGGGTGTCGCGCGGCTCGGCGCACAGCAGCCGCGCCTCGGCCTCGCTCGGCGTGACGAGCGCGCAACCGGGCGCGGGCGGGGCGCCACGCGGATGCGGGTCCCAGACCACCGGTGCGGCGAGATCCCGCAGGAGGTCGCGGCACAGCTCGGCGACGCCACGGCCGTAGTCGGAGACCAGGACCGCCCGCGCGCTCCGCAGCACGGCGGCGACGCGCTCACCGGCGAGGCTCCGGCCGGGCCACCCGCCCGCGAGGTCGTACCGGAGCCCGCCGTGGCCCGTCCGGTACGGGCAGCGGTCGTCTCCCCCCGAACCCCGCGCCCGGCCGTCACCCGTGTCGATCCGGATCAGGGTCCGCCCTCGCACCCTGACCCGGGTCTTGCGTACGGTGGCGCCTCGCAGCGGCAGCCGTACCACCTCCACGTGGTCGGCGAGCAGGCTCGCCAGGCACCGGCCGGAGGCGTCGTTCCCGATCGCGGTGACCAGGACGACCTCGGCGCCGTCGCGCGCGGCGAGCAGGGCCGCCAGACCGGCGCCCCCCGGGCGGCGGCACTCCGATCGCCCGTCGACGACGGGCGCCGGGGCGTCCGGGCAGAGCCGTTCGGCGTGCCCCTCGATGTCCACGTCGAGCAGCGAGTCCCCGAGGACCACGATCGGCCCGGTCATGAGCCCTCCCGCGGCCGCCGAGGCCCTGGCGTCGCCGGTCATGGGCATTCCTCCTCGATCACCTCGCAGAGCATGTGGATCACCGCGAGATGCACCTCCTGCACGGTGGCGGTGTCGTCGGCCGGTACCGCGAAGGCCTCGTCGCAGAGCTCGGCCAGCGGGTTGGGCGCGGGGCCGGTCAGCGCCCAGGTCGTGAGCCCGCACTCGCGGGCGGCCTCGGCGGCCGCCACCACGTTGCGGCTCGCGCCGCTGGTGGACAGGCACACCAGTACGTCGCCGAGCCTCCCGTGGGCCCGCACCTGGCGGGCGTACGCCTGCTCGGCGCCGTAGTCGTTGGCGATCGCGCTGACGGAGGAGGTGTCGGCGTGCAGCGGGATCGCCGCGTACGGACGCCGGTCGTCGCGGTAGCGGCCGACCAGCTCGGCGGTCAGGTGCTGGGCCTCGGCGGCCGAGCCGCCGTTCCCGCAGACGAGCAGCCGGCCGCCGTCGCCCAGTACCGCGGCCAGCTTGCTGCCCCACGCGTAGATCCTGGGGATCTCGCCGTTCACGGCCGACAGCGCCGTGCTCAACCGGAACAGATGAGGGTGCATGGCTCAGCCTTCCGCGACGGCGAACCGGTCCAGCCGGCCGCTGATCAGGGTCCGGTACACGGATTCGGTCCGGAGGGCTACCCGGGGCCAGCCGTAACGGGCGCGGGCCCGCCGCGCTCCGGCCGTCCCGATCGTCTCCCGCAGGTCGGGGCGGGCCAGCAGGTCGTTCAGCACGCGGGTCAGGGCTCGCGGGCGGCGCGGGGACACCAGCACGCCGCAGCCGGTGACCGTGTCCAGGTGGCCGCCGACGGCCGAGGCGATCACCGGCAGCCCGCAGGCCATGGCCTCCACCGGGACCATGCCGAACGGCTCGTACCAGGGCACGCTCACCAGGACGTCGGCCGAGCGCATCAGGGCCGGGACCTCCGCGCGGCCGACGCCGCCGATCAGGCGCACCCGGCCGGTGAGGCCGTACCCGACGACCAGCTCGCGCAGCCGCCCGCTCTCCTCGTCGTCGGGCGCGCCACCGGCGATCACCAGCTCGGCGTCCGGCACCTGGCACAACGCCCGGACGACCGTGTCGACGCCCTTTCTGGGCACCAGGCGGCCGAGGCTGAGGACACGCGGCCGGCCGCCCCGGGGCGCCGCCGGGCCGTCGGGACGGAAGTGGTCCAGGTCGACCCCGCAGGGAACGATCGAGACCTTCCCGTCGGGCACCCCCATCGCCCGCAGTTCCCGTACCTCGTCGGAGCAGGTGGCGACGACCGCGTGGACCCGCCGCCCGATGTCGGCCTCGATGGCGATCCGCTCAGGCGGGCTGGTGTCGGCCGCTCCCTGCCGCCGCCGCTTGACGGTGCCCAGGGCGTGGAAGGTCTGCACGACCGGTATCCCGAGATCCCGCGCGGCCGCGAGCGTGGACAGGCCGCTCATCCAGAAGTGGGCGTGGGCCACGTCCGGGGGGTCGGCCGCCCACCTGCGCGTGAGGTGGGCCGCGAAGGCGGGCATGTGAGGCGGCAGCTCGTCCTTAGGAAGCGGCTCAGGGGGGCCCGCGGGGACGTGTTCGACGGTCACGCCGGGCGCGATCACCACGCTGTCCGGCTGGTCCCGCCCGCTGCGGCGGGTGTGGACGACGACCTCGTGCCCCCTGCCCGCCAGCGCTACGGCGAGCCCCGCGACGTGCACGTTCTGCCCACCGGCGTCGACGCCTCCCAGGGTTGTGAGCGGGCTCGCGTGTTCCGATACCAAGGCGATCCTCATCGAACGACCTCCCTCACGGATGTCAGGCGGTCGACGGCCTCGACGACCCGCTCGCTGTTCACCGACGAAAGACACGGATGATCCGGAACGGGACACTCCCTGGCCCGGCTGCCCCGGCAGGCGGCTCGCTGATCGCCGAGCAGCACCGTCGACACGCCGTACGGGGCCCAGCGGACGGCCGGGACGACCGGGGCGAACAGGCTGACCACCGGCGTGCCGACCGCCGCGGCCAGGTGCGCCGGGCCGGTGTTGGCGACGACGACCGCGCACGCCCCGGCGAGCACCGCGGCCAGCTGCGCGAACGAGGTCTTCCCGCCGAGGTCGATGACGTGCGGCCCCGCGCCCCTCCCGCCGGTGCCGGGAACCTGCGGCCCCGCGACCCTCCCGTCCAGGTCGTGGGCGTCCGTCCCGGCGTGCGTCCGGCCCAGGTCGCGAGCGTCCGTTCCTGCGTGCGTCCCTCCCAGGTCGTGGGCGTACTTCCCTGCGTTCCTCTCGCCCAGGTCGTGGGCGTCCGTCCCGGCGACCCGCGCGGTGAGCGCCCGCTCCCCCCGGCCACCGGTCACCACGACCCGCCGGCCCGCGCGGACCAGGTCCCGTACCGCCCCCGTCCAGCTCTCCACCGGCCACGCCCTGGCCTGGGCGGAGACGCCGGGATGCACGACCACGTATCCGGGCGGCCCGGTGAGGGGGCCGGTCTCCGGCAGCGGGCGCCGCACGGCGAGCGCTCCGCCGTCCCCGGGCGGCAGGTCGAAGCCCGCCGCCCTGACCAGGGCGAGCATGCGCTCGGCCTCCGGCACGTCCACCGTCTCGTCGACGACGTGCCGCACGTCCAGCAGCGAGCCGGCGTGGTCGCCGCAGATCGCGGCGATCCTCGGCGTACCGGCCAGCCTCAGCAGCAGGGCGAGCGGCAACGGCGACTGGTGGAACGAGGTGAGGATCAGCGCCTGCTCGGGAGCCGTCCTCCGCAGGATCCGCAGCAGCCGCAGCGCGTGCGCCCCCGTCATCGGCGACGGCTCGGGGTCGATCCACGGCGTCCGCCACTCCACCACCCGCGACACCCCGGGCAGCAGCTCGCCCGCCGCCCGGCCGTGCGGTCCCACCATCAGCACGACCTCCCGCGCGGCATGGGCGACCGCCCGGATCGCGGGCCCGGCCAGCAGGACGTCGCCCGCGTTGTCCAGGCGGGCGACCAGGACGGTGCCGGCCGTCGCGGCGGTCATCGCCTCACCCGCAGCTCGCCGCGGAGGCGGTGCGCGCACGCCACCGGCGGGATGAGCACCGTCGTGACCACCATCCGCCGGATCTCCTCCCTCGTCCGGGGCCCGGGAGCGATGCGCTGCCAGGCGAACCCCGCGGTGAGCAGCGCCCACGCCGTACCGGCCAGGACGGCCACCCACCTGGGCCGCGTCACCGCCGTGACGAGCGCGAGCGCGCCGAGGCCGGTGGTGAGGGCGTGCTCGCGCACCCGCCCGGGAGCGCCGCCGACGGCCGCCCGCCAGGCGGGACCGTGCAGGTGGCGCATGAGCGCGTCGTCGGCGTTGCCCCGCTGGAGGCGGACGCTGGTCCACGGGCCGTCGTCCCTGACCGGGTGCAGGGTGACGCGCTCACCCCGGACCAGCCGGTACCCGGCCGCCATCACGCGCAGCGCGAGGTCGGCGTCCTCGCGGTAGGCCCGGGGGAAGCGCTCGTCGAATCCGCCGGTCCGCTCCAGGGCCGCGCGCCGGTAGGCCATGTCCGCGGTGATCCACCTGGCGCCGGCCAGGGCCGCGGTGTTGCGCTCGGCGTCGGTGGGCCGCCGGCCGGGCGGGAGCGGGACCTCGACGCGCCCCTGGCTGCCGCCCACGTCCTCGGGCAGGCCGGTGAGATCGGCGCGCAGCGCCTCCTCCCAGCCGGGCCGTGGGACCACGTCGTCGTCGAGAAAGGCGACCCAAGGCGTCACGGCGGCGCGCCAGCCGGTGTTGCGGGCGGCGGCGGGCCCCCGCCCTCCCGAGCGCAGCGTCCGGACGTGGTCCGGCATCCGCGGGAGCCCGGCGGAGGTGCCCTCGGGGCGGTCGTCGACCACGATCACCGGGATCGCCGGGGTCACCGCGCCCAGGGCCGCGAGCGTGCCGGCGAGGCTGGGGCGGCCGACCGTGGGAATCACCACCGTGATCATGTGGCGAACACCTCCCTCCGGCGGATCAGGTACGGGCCCAGCGCCAGCAGGTCCACCGGCGCGGAGCCGAAGCACTCCAGCGCGTCGCGGGGGTCGTCGACCATCGGTCTCCCCGCCGTGTTGAGGCTGGTGTTGACCACCACCGGCAGCCCGGTGCGCAGCTCGAACTCCCGTAGCATCCGGGCGAGCAGCGGGTCGTCCGCCCGGTCCACCGTCTGGATCCTGGCGGTGCCGTCGACGTGCACGACGGCCGGGATCCGCTCGCGCCACTCGGGCCGGACGTCGTGCACGAAGAGCATGTAGGGGCTGGGGACCGGGCCCCGGCCGAAGATCTCGTGAGCCCGTTCGGCCAGCACCATCGGGGCGACCGGGCGGAACTGCTCGCGGCCCTTGACGTCGTTCAGCCGCTCGGTGTTGGCCTCCCGTCCCGGATGGGCCAGGAGAGAGCGGTGGCCGAGCGCCCGCGGGCCGTACTCGCCGCGCCCCTGGAACCAGGCCACGATCTCGTCGGCCGCGAGTTCCGCCGCGACCGCGCCGGCCAGGTCCGCGGGCCGCTCGTACGGCACCCGCGCCACGTCCAGCCAGGCGGCCAGCTCCTCGTCGCTCCAGCCGCGGCCGAGATCGGCCCCCGGCATGGGCGCGGCCGGCTCGCCGAAGGCCTGGGCCAGGTGCAGCGCGCCGCCGAGCGCGGTGCCCGCGTCGCCGGCCGCCGGCTGCACCCACAACTCCTCGAAGGGCCCCTCGGCGAGCAGTCGCGTGTTGGCGACGCAGTTGAGCGCCACGCCTCCGGCCATGGTCAGGCACCGGTCGCCGGTCCGCCCGTGCAGCCAGCGGGCGAGGTCGAGCAGCACCTCCTCCAGGCGCCTCTGCACGCTCGCCGCGAGGTCGGCGTGCTCCTCGGTCCAGGGCTCCCCGCGCTCCAGCGCCTTGGCGTAACCGCCCCAGTCGACGGGCTCGACCCGGAACCCGCCCTCCCCGTCCGGGCGGATCACCTCGCGCAGCGCGCCCAGGTGACGGGGCTCGCCGTAGGAGGCCATCGCCATGACCTTGTACTCGTCGCTGGAGCGGAGGAACCCCAGGTGCTGGGTCACCTCCTCGTACATCAGCCCCAGCGAGTGCGGCAGCTCCTGGGCGGCCAGGATCGTCAGCTCCCCGTCGCGGTAGTGCCCGGCCAGGTGCGAGACCGCCTCGCCCCGCCCGTCGCAGACCAGCACCGCCGAGTCCCGGTACGGCGCGGCCAGCCCCGCCGAGGCCGCGTGCGCGACGTGGTGGGGCACGTAGCGGACCCGCTCGGAGTCCAGGCCCGGCAGGACGCTCGCCAGGAAGGCCGGCGCCCTGCGGGCGTAGGTGGTGCGCAGGTCCTCCCAGCCTTCGTCGAGACCCGGCCCGCCCGGCCGTACCAGATCGGGGTCGTAGGAGTAGGCGACGGCGTCGAGGTCCTCGGGCCGCAGTCCCGCCCGCTCCAGGCACCAGGCCGCGGCACGCTCCGGCAGTTCCCAGGCGGAGAAGGGGAGCGGGCGCTTGCCGTGCTTGCGCCGGCTGAACCGCTCCTCCTCCGCGGCGGCGACGACTTCCCCGTCGACGACCAGGGCCGCCGCCGGATCATGAAAGATCGCGTTTATGCCGAGAAATCTCATGGAGTGGCCTCTCGTCGGATACCTAATGACTACCGAGAGCAGCGCTTCTCAAACGAAGAAATCGGACATAAGCCCATTCACTAGACCAGAAAAGCCGCCGCTTGTCGCAGTGAGTAGTCGTTCGGGAGTTTGACGGCCTTTCCGGCTGGGCAGCGAGAACATTCACGGGGAGCCGTCGTGGAAACTCAGGACGAGAGACACTCGCCACCGGGCCGGACGCGACCGGCCGCCGTCCTCTTCGACCGCGACGGCACGCTCGTCGTCGACGTCCCCTACAACCGCGACCCCGGGCTGGTGCGCCCCATGCCGGGCGCGCGGGCCGCGCTGGACCGGCTCCGTCGCAGGGGCGTGCCGATCGGGGTGGTCACCAACCAGTCGGGCGTGGCCAGGGGCCTCATCGGCGTCGAGGAACTGCACGAGGTGAACTCCCGGGTGGAGACGCTCCTGGGGCCGTTCGACGTCTGGGCGGTGTGCTCGCACGGCGAGGACGACGGATGCGGGTGCCGCAAGCCCGCCCCCGGCCTCATCGTGAGGGCGGCGGCGATCCTCGGCGTGAACGCCCGCGACTGCGTGGTGATAGGGGACATCGGCAGGGACATGGACGCCGCCCGGGCGGCCGGGGCGAGAGGCATCCTCGTGCCGACCTCGCGGACCCTGCCCCGGGAGGTGGCGACGGCACCGGAGACCGCCGCCGACCTCGTCAGCGCGGTGGAGAGGGTGATCCGATGAGAATCCTGCTGTGGCACGTGCACGGCTCGTGGGCCACCGCGTTCGTGCGGGGCGGCCACGACTACCTGGTGCCCGTCGTCCCGGACCGGGGCCCCGACGGGCGCGGGCGGGCGCTCACCTACCCGTGGCCGCCGAACGCGCGCGAGGTCCCCTGGGACCGGTTGCGCGAGGAGGACGTCGACGTGGTCGTACTCCAGCGGCCGCACGAGGCCGACCTCGCCGAACACTGGCTCGGCCGTCGCCCCGGCCGCGACCTTCCCGCCGTCTACGTCGAGCACAACACCCCCGCCGGGGCCGTCCCGCACACCCGGCACCACCTCGCCGACCGCGACGACGTCACGCTGGTCCACGTCACCCACTTCAACGACCTGTTCTGGGACTCGGGCCGCGCGCCCACCCGCGTGATCGAGCACGGCGTCCCCGATCCCGGTCACCGCTACACCGGCGACCTCCCCCGCGCGGGCGTCGTCGTCAACGAGCCCGTCCGGCGCGGCCGGGTCGCCGGGACCGACCTGCTGCCCGCCTTCGCGAGGGCCGTGCCACTCGACGTCTTCGGCATGGAGGTCACCGGCCTGCCGGGGCGGCTCGGCCTGCCCCTCGGGACCTTCGAGAACCCGCCCCAGGAGGCGATGCACACCGAGCTCGCCCGCCGCCGCGTCTACCTGCACCCCTACCGGTGGACCTCGCTCGGCCTCGCTCTCATCGAGGCCATGCTCCTCGGGCTGCCCGTCGTCGCCCTCGCCGGCACCGAGGCCGTCGAGGCCGTACCCCCCGAGGCGGGGGTCGTCTCCACCCGCCTCACTACCCTGACCGCCGCCCTCGAGGATTTCGTCGCCGACCCCGCCCGAGCCGCACAGGCGGGCAAGGCCGCCCGCGCCGCCGCCCTCACCCGCTACGGCCTGGCCCGCTTCCTGTCGGACTGGGACCTGCTGCTCCGCGAGGTCCTCGCGTACCGGAAACCCGGCCGGTGACCTGACGCGCGCGGGCCGAACGGTGCCCTAGAGGATTTCGAGCAGCCGTCCGGCCAGCTCGGCCGCCGAGGCGGGGTTCTGCCCGGTGAGCAGGTTGCGGTCGGCCACCGTGTAGGGCTTCCACGCGTCGCCCCTGGTGAAGTCGACCCCGAGGCCGACGAGCTCGTCCTCCAGCAGCCAGCGGGCCTTGGGAGCGAGCCCGACCGCGTTCTCCTCCTCGTTGGTGAACGCGGTGACGCGGTAGCCGGCGAAGGGCGACACGCCGTGGATCCTGGTCGCCAGCATCGCGGCCGGCGCGTGGCAGACGATGGCGAGGGGCTTGCCGGAGGCCAGGGCCTCGGTCAGCAACCGGCCGGCGTCCGCGTCGACGCACAGATCCTCCATGGGACCGTGGCCGCCGGGGAGGTAGACGGCGTCGTAGTCGTCCAGGCGGGCGTCGGCCAGCCCGATCGGCCGCCGCATCACCTCCGCGGAGCGGATGATCTCCTCCAGCTCGACCGCCGCCCCCGCGCCCCCTGCCATCTCGGGCCGCAGGCTCATCATGTCCACGTACGGCACCACCCCGCCGGGCGTGGCCACCACAACCTGATGACCCGCGTCGGTGAGCGCCTTGTAGGGGGCCGCGAACTCCTCGGCCCAGTATCCCGTCGCGTGCCTGGTGCCGTCCTTGAGCGTCCAGTACGCCGTCCCCGTCATCACGAAAAGCAGCTTCGCCATCGGACAACCGCCTCCCCCGTTACAGAGCCATCCTATGTACGGCTGTGATCGAGGTCACACGAGGGGTGCGCGTCGGCCGTCGGATCTCCTTGCCGAATCCGCCGTCTCTACCGGGAGCCCTCGATCTCGACCACCGAAATGACATTGGCCACCGGGACGGCACCTCCGCCGAGGGACGTCCGATAGGAACGTGAGTCGATGGCGGAATCACGATTGTCTCCCAGGACCCACACGTGCCCGTCCGGGACGGTGAAAGGTTCGACAACGGTGCGGGACGCCGGCGCGCCGAGCAGGTAGGGCTCTTCCAGCGACTCGCCGTTCACGACCATTCGTTCCATGGAGTCACAGCATTCCACGACGCTTCCGGGAACTCCGACGACTCGCGACAGGGTGTCTCCGCCCTCGCCCCGTTCCCTCCACGTTTCAGGCGCCCGGAAAACGATGACGTCACCACGCCTGGGAACATACTCGCCATCGGTCAAGCGGCTCGTGACATGACCCCCCTTCTCGATGGTGGGCTCCATCGCCTCGTCCTCGGCCACGTACCCCCGGCGTCCGGCGATTCGGTCGACGAGGCCGCAGCCCGCGACCAGCGCCAGGACCATCACAGCGGATACGGCGCGACGCCCCTGAAGTTTCATCGTGGCATTATCGACGACAATCCGGCACCCGCGAACTTTCACCTCGTCACGATCCCGTCGCGGCTTTCCGTATTCTTCACGGATATGCCCACCGCGCCTACCGGCGGACTCGCGAACAACGATTCCGGCACGGCAATCCCCTGAGACCATTTCCGGCCGGGCTGATTGTCGTTCACATTCGGTAACGCCACATTGGAGTCAGCGGCGATCTCGAAAGATCAAGGGACCACCGTGATCCGGAGATGTAGAGCCCGACCATCCCGGTCACCTCGACGTCGTAGCCGGTCTCCTCCTTCACCTCCCGCACGGCCGCCCGGGGCACCGACCCGGTGAGGTCCATCCCGCCGCCGGGCAGCGCCCACAGCCCGTTGTCGGTGCGCTTCCGCATGAGGATGCGTCCCTCGTCGTCGACGACCACGGCGGTCTCTACCCGGCCGTCCGCACCGCCCGTCTCTTCCCGGCCGAGGCACTCGCCGCCCCGTAGAACACGCTCGTCCCCGCTGTGGGAATCCCCATCCCCGCCGCGAGAAGACCTCTCATGACCGTCGCGGAGAGATCGCCCGTGACCGGCCATCCCCAGCGGCTTGGTCGGTCACGTATGTGGGACGATCACATCGCCCGATCGGGTGGCCTCACGTCGACCCCGAAGGGACAGCGCTCATGAGATCGTCGCCGAGCCGCTCCGGCATGTCTGGGCGGTCATCACCAGCTGGTCAGAAGCGCCTGCACTGGTCTTCCTTGTTGCCCCCGACAGCGTTGGCTTTCCCCGTCAGCGCGGGCCGGTTCTCCTTGCACTGAAGGTTGCCCTTGATCTTGTTCCCGGTGATCTGCGCGCCACCTCGGTTGCCGACCACCTGGATGCTGCCGCCGACCCGGTTGCCATTGGCCCTGAGGTAGCGGCTGTTGGCGTCGTACTGGATGTCGGCGTTGATCCGCGACGACTCGACGGTGGCCGCGCCGCCCTGCTTCACCTGGACACTGCCGACGACGACAGACCCGCCGACGACCGAGACACTGGCGGCTCTCTCGGCCTGGACGTTGCCGACGACGTACACTCCGCGGGCGACAAGGGTCGCGTTCCTCTCGACCTTGAGGGTGCCCTTGACACGGGTTCCCTTGAGTGTGCAGGTGGCGCCCTGCGGCACGCGCACGTTGTCGAGGGTCACCGCGGCGAGGGTGCCACGACAGGTACGCTCCTCGGCCAACGCCGGGGTGGCGACGGCCACCCCTCCGACGGCGGCACCAAGGACGGCTCCGGCCAGCACCATTCTGATCCTGCTCATGTCATTCCTCCGTCAACTTCGGCCCGAACGGTTACCCGGCCCGATACGAAGCATCACGACCGGCGGTGAGGCGCCCCTGAGGCCAACATGAGAGTCCTTTCATCGAAAGACGCGCCCAATCGCCGACGTCAGCCCTCGACATGCTCCGCTGCGTCACCCTGTGGACGACGGCCTACCTGGACGTCGCGGTCCGCCGGCTCAAGGCTCAGGGCTACCCGGTGAGGGAGAAGGACTTGGAGAACATCTCCTGCCCGATCGGCCACAAGGGGACCGCGGTGACGGAGAAGATCTACCGGAGACAGCTCCGCCCCGTGCTGCTCGATGGAGCCGGAACGATGGACATGATCTTCTCCATTGAAGCCAAAAAGCTTGGTCACCCGGAAGATCGAAAAAGGCCACTTCCCTGCCGGGAAATGGCCTCTGAGTTGGGTGGGGCTACCAGGACTTGAACCTGGGACCTCTTCCTTATCAGGACCATCTAGGCCGTGATCGGGGACTCGCAACCCAGTCCTGAGCGGTGCTGGACGGGTGTGGATGTGAGCCATCGTGCGCCTCTGTTGCAGTACTCGTTGCAGTACGCGCCCGCTGAGAACCCTTACTGCCCGAAGGAGAACCGGAGCTGGGCATTGATCAGGAAGTTCAGCCGGTGACGCAGAGCGTTGATCACAGCCTGTTCCGGAGCCTCTCCAGGCGTCAACAACGTCCAGCGCAGTGAGCATCTGCTCTCAGCCGGCGGTCGAGGCCCGGCGGGTTGTCCTGCGGCTGGACCGCTGCGGCGACCACTCCCCGATGCACTACTGCGAGCAGGCCCCAGAGCAGGAGGCTCCTGCGGGGTCAGATCGTCCCGCAGAAGCCTCACTGTCAGCCTCCCGCCATCTCCTCGGCATGCTCCTTGTCTGCCCCTCCCTCGTCCACGAGCGTGCAGGGTCGCACGGAGCTGTCCGCCTTGGCCAGCCAATTCCCAAAGCTCCAGCCAACCCTCGGATCGTTGCCGAGCCTGAACTCCAGCACCAAAGTCTCTCCGGGCCTCATGAAGTTCGGGGAGATCCTGAACTTGTCCTTGGCAATGGGGCGGGCGACGTCCCTGGACCGCCAGTGCTCCGGCCGGTTGAACTCCTCGCGCTGCTCCGCGGTCATGTTCTTGGGGTTGGGCCCGCCGTAGGCATAGTCCGCACTGGCGAACCGGCCGGGCGCGCACACCTTGTCTCGTGGGGTGTAGGTGACGTCAGCCTTGATGCCCTGGGCGTTCAGCGCGGCCTGCAAGCCTTCGGAATCCTGCAACTCGTTGATCGTTACGATCAGCGTACCGTCAGAGTTCTTCGTAACCGCGTACGCGGCCGTTCCCCCGCCCAGCACAAGCGGAATCGCGACGGCAACCGCCGTCAAGGCTGCCGCCGCGACGAGGCGCGTACGGGTCATGATCCCTCGTGGCCTGGGGGCGGGCTCTCGCGCTGCCCGCTCGGCCATCTCGGTCTTGAGTTCCATCAACAGTCTCTCTTCGAAGTTCATCGGAGTCCTTCCATGACGGCGGGAGGGACCACGCCGGGAACGTGACGTAGCGAACGGCGGGCACGGTGCAGGCGGACCCTGGCGGTCCCCTGCCTGATCCCGAGCGCGACGGCCGCCTCTCCTACAGTGAGCTGGTCGACGACGACCAGCTCCAGGACGGCCCGCTCGCTCTCGGGCAGCATGGCCATGGCGGCGAGCGCCCGCCGGGCGGGCCTCTCCGCGTCCAGGCGTTCCTCAAGGCGTAACAGGTCGTCGGCGTCGAGGAGTCTGCGTCCGCTGATCCGTCCAGCCAGCCGGAGCTCGCGTGCGGCCCGCTGCCGTTCGGCGGAGAGTGTGTTACGCGCGATGCCGTACAGCCAGCCGATCTCACTGCCCAGACCGGGGCGGTAGGTATGCGCTGAGTCGAGTACCGCGATGAAGACCTCGGCGACCAGATCGGCGACTGTGTGGGGGTCGTCGACCCGGCGGGCCAGGAATCGCGTGACGGCTTCTATGTGGCGTTGGTAGAAGGCTTCGAAAGCCGCGGGGTCGGTGGAGATCTCCACCGACCCCGTTCGTCTGAGGCGCACCGGCCGTGTTCCCTTCGTTGTCCTCCCCGAGCTACACCTCTACTTGGAAGAAGCCAAACGAAGCGTTACATGAGCCGACTTAAACAGGCCAAGCTGACAGGTTTACAATTCTGAGCCTGCCAAAGAGGGCCTTCCCCGATGGCACCTGGCTGGCCAACGGCGTTGAAGACAACACGGTGCGGTTATGGAACACAGCCAAAGGGAAAGCGTGCGTCACCGCAATGAGAACCGGAGGCAGCCGACGCAAGAGCGGTCGTCTACCACGTTCCCCGGTGAGCCAGGGTGAGGAACGAACCCTGGATCTTCGATCGCCCCCGACCACGGCAGACCTCAGCCACGATGAGGCGATCGTCGGGCTGCATCGGGGCGGCGGCGCGACCAAAGGCTGGCGAGGGGCATAGGTACGGCGCGGCGCGCGTGCGGCGACGGCCCGGAGTCCTGCCCGCGCGTCGGGACCGGCCTCCAGGCCGCATGCCCGGCGTGCGCCGCAGGCGCAGGGCCGGGCGACGGCGCGCAGCGCCGCCGCCCCTTGATCCATATAAGAACAATTCGGCAAGCTATCTTCAGGAGCCTGATCGCTCCGTGTATCGAAGGAGCTGGCACGGATGGATATCGAAGTGGTGCAGGCAGTCGTGCTGGGAATCTCATGCCTGATCGCTGCATTAGGCGTCTACGCGTTGGCGACCAAGCGAATGCCTCACCTGCCTTTCCTCCGGTTCGGCCGCCGTGATCCCCAATACTACGGCTGGGCGGTGCTGTCAATAGCGGCCTTCGGGGTCACCGGGACGCTGGGCCAGGACGTAATGGAGCCAGGATCCGTACTTGACGTAGCGATGCTCGTGCTCGCGATCGCTTTCCTCATAGCAGGATTGGGCCTGGCTGTGCTTTCAGCAAAGCGGGCGCCCTAAGCATCCTGTCGGGGATCACCACCTCGCGTCACGCGGCCTGAAGTTTTTTCAAAGTCAGGTGCCATGGCAAGCGCCGGTTCGGGCGGTTTCGTACCTGTGGCATGGGGCTTGCCCCTGGGATCGAGCAGGATACGCGCACCTTCGGTGCGGAGCTGTTCATGTGGGGCCGTGCCTCCGCAGCGGCGTTGATTAATTCGGCAACTGTTGGCCGTGCTCCAGGTAGAGCGGGCGCCCGATGCTGCGGGCGGTGACGGCGGCTGTGACGCGGTTGGCCAGTCGTTCGATCAGGAGGCTGGGTAGCTCCTCGACGGGGTGGAAGTCGTAGCCGGCCAGCTCGTCGGCGCCGAGGCGGATGCTGTCGCGCATGCTCGGGCTGAGGGTTCCCCCGTCGAAGAGGAACAGGACCTTGTCGCCTTCCTCGGGGTGCGGTGCCCAGTCGACCACGAGGAGGTCACCGATCGGCGGTTGGATGCCGAGTTCTTCGTGAACCTCGCGTACGCATGCCTGGAACGGGGTCTCGCCGGGTTCGATGTAGCCGCCGGGGATGTCGCGGTAGTCCTTGTAGTGGGGGCGGACCAGAAGCAGGCGGTCGTGTTCGTCGAAGAAGAGTGCCCCGGCTGCGGCGCGGGGGGTGGCCATTGGCGGGGTCTCTTGTCCGGTCATGATCCCTACGGTACGGGAAGTCCGCCCCGTGTGAAGGTGCCTCAGGTGACGCGCAGTCGGCGAGCCAGGTCGGTGAGTCGGTGGCTGGGTTTGCCCTTCTGGCGGCGGATCCAGGTCAGGACGAGTTGGCGGCTGAGGTAGTGGTGACGGATCTGTTCGGGGGCCAGGTGCTCAGCTTGTAGAAGGGTGTCCAATGCCTCGTCGGTGCGGTTCCACTGGTTGAACGCCTGGGCGACGGCGATGCCGTGGCGGGCGCGGCGTTCGATCGGCAGGGCGCTGGTGTCCAGGCCGGGGCCGAGGTCGATGGCGACTTGGATGTCTCCCAGTTCGATGGCGGTGGCTACCTGGTGGATGGCCACGTTGGTGGGGCCGAACGCGGTCCATACGTGGTTGGCGTCGCCTCCTAACCGTTGGGCGGATTCCGCGGCTTCGGTCAGGAAGGCTCGGGTGGTGGCGCGGTCTTCTGCGCGGGCGGCGGCCATCGATCCGGCGAGGAAGAGCGTGCCGTGCACCGACAGGAGTTCAGGGCTCGCCTGGGACAGGTCTTCTTGGAGAAGTCCGGCGGCGTCGCTCGTCAACTGGGAGGCGGCGTCGTAGCGGCCGTTGGAAAGCAGGGCATGGGTGACGGATCGCAGCAGTGAGGCCACCATGATCTGATCGCCGGAGCTTTGGGCGTAGGTCAGGCCACGTTCGGCGGCTATCCACGCGAGGTCGGTTTCTCCGACTTTGACGAGGATGGTGGCTGCGGCGTGGTAGGTCTGACCAAGCAGGCTGAGAGCTTGGATGCGCTGGTCAGCGTGGTAGGCGCCTGCGGCGTGGTGGGCCTCGGCGAGAAGTGCCGGCAGGCGGCGGACCACGAGTCCGTACCGGGATGCCTGGTAGGCGTGCCATACGTCGGCGATCTCGCTGCGTAGCTCGGTGAGGCTGGGGGGTCCGTGGGCCTGGGCGAGATTGGCGAGCGGGGTGAGCTGGCGGTAGTCGGTGATCGCCGCTCGCAGGGCTGGGATGGTGCGATCTCCGCTGTCGGAGTTCCAGTCGAGCAGGGACGGCTCGGCGAGAAGGTCACCGAGGGCGACGTCCAAAGCGCCCGCCAGGGATTTGATGACCGACAAGCGGTCAAGGTCGATGCGGTCGTTTTCGACTTTGCTCAGCCAATCGACCGTGCGGCCGACAAGACCGGCCAGGACTTCTTGCGACATTCCGCGTCGCCGACGATACCACGCTACGCGTTCTCCGATGGTCAGGTGATCCGTCATGCCTCGCATACCGGTCAGCCTCGCATGGATATCTCGGAGACCCCGGAATTCTTTTCCGGGGCGGAGCGGCCTGTTCTTCCTAGTGTCTCGACTGACCGAGAAAACGTCCATCGCGACGGAGGAGTAAGGAGTGGATACGACAGGCTCACGTGGAACCGGCGGGGAAGACTGTTCATCCTGCCGGGGCAAAGGGTGGCGGTATGTCCAGGTGAGCGCGGCCTACGGCGTGCAGGTCATCGATGGCCGACGCAGCCAGAGAACGCGGAGCGATTGTTTCGACTGCTCCGGAACTGGATGGCAGGGAACATGACGGACATACTTGTTTGGCGGTGGCCTGTTGAATCCGGAAGTGATGATCCTTCCTATGCTGCTGCGGCGCTCGCCGAGGAGCTGAGAAATCTGGGAATGCCCGCCGATATTCACCGGGGTTTCGGTATCGCGCTGGTTTCGGTGTGGATCGACCTGGTCGTCTGGACCAACGGGGTCTCGTACCACTGGTGGTCGGGAACGGTGTCGACGCGCGGACGCCGACTTTATGCGTACAACCCGGTGGGTGATCCGGTGACCGCTGCTCGTCGGATCGCTGTTCGGTATGCGGAGCTGCGCGGTGGCCATCCCTTGTCGAGGCTGGTCGAAGAGGCGCAGTGCGTTCTTCCGGATGATCGCCGACCGGTCGACCTGCGTGGGAGGCGTTC
Organism: Streptosporangium sp. NPDC002721; assembly: GCF_042888905.1. Classification (NCBI taxonomy): domain Bacteria; kingdom Bacillati; phylum Actinomycetota; class Actinomycetes; order Streptosporangiales; family Streptosporangiaceae; genus Streptosporangium; species Streptosporangium sp. NPDC002721. The sequence continues at coordinate 288,426 of NZ_JBIAQI010000003.1, read as the reverse complement.
TGTCCCGCTTGCCTGTCCGGAGTGATCTCGTGACCCTCAACGAGTTGAAGGCCGCCTACGGCAGGCGTTGGAGCATCTCGGCGTCCCTGGGGGGCGGGTGGTACGCGGTGCGCCGAGAGGATCTTTCCCTCAAGAGCCTCCAGCGTGGCCTGTCTCATGTGCGGTGTGGCCAGACCTTGGAGGAGTTGGCCGGCTGTCTGGCGGCTGAGAAGCGCATCGAGGAGCAGTGGTGGACGGCCGGTGTTCTGGAGGGTCCCGGTTCGGCTGCCAGTGGTCCACCGAAGCAGGCGCGACGGCGAGAGTGACCGCTGCCGGTGTGTGACCGGCACTGAGCGTGTTCTTCGCCGTCGCGCTGTGGCCCGGCAAGCCTGCCCTTCCCACACCTAGGCTTGTCGGGCCTTCCACCTTCATGGAGGGTGGAAGATCAGAACGCCGATGCTACCCTCAACCTGATAGAACACGTTAAAGCTGGTAAGGCGGTTGTAATGGCAGCTCCACCTGGGGACGGCCTCAAATACGAGCGGGTACTGAACGCCTTGAGGTCGCGCATCGCGGATGGAACCTATCCCTCGGGGATGATGCTGCCTTCCCAAAGCCAGCTTGTCGCCGAGTTCGACGTGTCACGGCCGACAGTGATCGAGGCGTTGCGGCTGCTTCGCCAAGAAGGACTGATCGAATCCCAGACCGGACGTGGTTCGTTCGTGCGCGGGAAGGTGCCCCTGCTGAACCTGGAGCGCGCCTACCCCGGTCAGCGTCTTCTCGACCTCGCCGAGTCGGAGTCCTCGGCCGAACTGCTGCAAGCCGGGATCATCGTCGCCCCCACGCGGGTTACCACCCTGCTTGAGCTGCCCGCCGGGTCTAAGGCTTTCCTGCGGCAATACGTCCTCAATGATGAGGACGGCCCGGTGGAACTGGTTTCGGCGTGGTTTCCCATCGACCTGGTAACCGGGACCAAGCTGGCCGCGCCTGAGCCGATGGACGAGGGCATCCGCCGTCATTTGTACGGTCGCAAGCGGCTTCGGCTGGACTACGCCGTGGAACGCACGTTCGCGCGATCGGCGACGGCAGATGAGGCGCACGCTCTGGGGATGTCGGCCGGTGCGCCGGTGCTGAATCTTGTGGTGACCGGACATGACGCTGACGGCAAGGCGCTCCAGCTCGTTGACGCTGTCCTTCCTGGGGATCGCCATGAACTGCGCGACGCTTACCCCCTGACCTGATCCCGCCTGACAGATCACCTTTGTAATTCAACTTGACGTGACAGGTTAGCGAACCTATTTTTATAGAGCAACCTGATAGGTTAGGTTGAACTTCAAGTAGGTTCTGTCACGTTAGGAGAATGCGATGGCCCTTCAGGGACCCATCCCCGTCAGCTTCCACCAGGTCTTCCCGCACGGCTGCTTCATCGTCGGCGAGGTCGAGCAGGTCAAGGACTTCGACGCCTCGTCCAAGGGACGCACCGTCTACGCCAAGGACAAGAACACCGGAGAACTGGTGTGGCAGGTCGCGGTCATGGACGCAGACCCCACCGTCAAGGCCGGACAGAAGACGGTGGCGGTCAAGATCCTGTCCCCGACTCAGCCGGTCGTCCCGGCCGCGCTGCCGGGGGTGCCGTTCGTGCCGGTGGAGTTCGACGGCATGACCGCCACCGCCTACGTCGGCCAGAACACCGGCCGTCTGGCCTGGTCCATCCGCGCCACCGCGATGCGTCCTCTCCGTTCGGCGGCGGCTCCGGCCAAGGCGGCGGCCGGTAAGGACGTGGCGGCATGAGTGAGCGCAAGCCTTATACCTACGTCACCGCGTCGATCCATGAGGGCGTCACCCGACTCGATATCTCCTTCTGCACCTCGGAGGTGTCGGCTCGGGCGTTCGGGGGCGACGGTGAGCGGCCGTTCCTGACCCTGTCCAGCACTGAGGCGCAGATGACGGTCACCACCACCGGCTGTGGACCGGTCACCGACCGGGACGTGATCCTCGCCCGGCAGATCGTCGACGCCGCCGCGCGCTACCTGGCCGACTGCGAGCGCCTGCACACCACCCAGTTCACCAACCCCGACCAGGCGGCCGACGAGTCCGAGCAGGGCGAAGCGGCCTGACACGAAGCGGGGCCGCTGGAAGCGGCAACTTCCGGCGGCCCCTCGGTCTCCCCAGACAGCGAATCAAGAGAGGGCTCCAGCCTAATGTTCAAAAAACTGCCCGGCGACGAGGCACGTACCCTCGTCACCACCACCCCCGACACCGCCGTGGTGTTCCGCCCGGCCGTGGTGCGTACCCCGGCTATCTTCACCATCACCATCTTCCTGTGGCGACTGCTGGCCGGAGTGGTCCGGCTCGTCTGGCGTCATCCGGTCGCGGTGGCCGTGCTCGCCGTTCCCGCCACTGTCGCCATCGTGTACGGCTGGCGTCTCGCCCTGGTCGTCGTCGCCGTTCCCATCTCGCTGCTGGCGCCGTGGCCGTTCTTCGATCGGGCCTCGTTCAACCGGTGGATGGGCTGGCGGCTGCTGGCCTGGTGGCGGCTGGTGTGGGTGTATCGGCGCCATTGGCAACCGGTGATGATCGTCTCCGGGCTCGGCCGTCACCTCCAGGGCCGCGACTACCTGCCCTACCTCGTCCGCATCCGCTGTACCTCCTGGGCCGATGTGGTCACAGTGAAGATGATCAGCGGGCAGTCAGTCAAGGACTGGGCCGACCGCATCGACAACCTCGCCCACGGCTTCGGCGCCTCCTCCTGCCGGGTGGCCATCGTGCGAGCCGGTCGCCTCCAGCTGACCTTTCCCCGCCATGACCCGCTGGCCGTCCCGCTGCCGGCCATTCCCCTCCCGGTGGTCGCGTCGGTGGGGCCGGTCGAGATCGGCACGTGTGAGGACGGTCGTCCGTACCTGCTCAAGGTGCACGGCACACACGTGCTGATCGCGGGCACCACGGGCGCGGGCAAGGGCTCGTTCCTGTGGTCGGCCATCCGTGGTCTCCTCCCGGCGGTCCGGGCGGGCATCGCTGAGGTCTGGGCGCTGGATCCCAAGCGGATGGAACTGTCCTACGGCCACGAGATCTTCGAAGACCGGTACGCCGCTGATCCGGCCGCGTGCGCCGATCTCCTCGAAGCCGCCGTGACGGTCATGCAGGAGCGGGCCGACCGCTACGCCGGGCTCCAGCGCTCCCACACCCCCACCGTTGAGGATCCGTTCGTCCTGGTGGTGGTCGACGAGGTGGCGTTCCTGACCGCTTATCAGTCGGACAAGGGCCTCAAGCTGCGCATCTCGGCTGCGCTGGCGACGCTGACCACGCAGGGCCGTGCGGTCGGGTTCGGCGTGATGGCGGCCCTCCAGGACCCGTGCAAGGAGGTCATGAACATCCGCAACCTGTTCCCCGACAAAATCGCGCTCCGCCTGGACGAGTCAGAACAGGTGGACATGGTTCTCGGCGACGGCGCACGCGACAGGGGAGCACTCGCCGACCACATCTCACCCATCCCCGAGCAGGGCGCGGGCGTCGCCTACGTCCGACTGGAGACCTCACCCGACCCGATCCGGGTCCGCGCGGCCTACGTCTCCGACACCGACATCAGAGACATGGCGGCGCTGATGACCAGTGACACCCTGCCCATCGAGATGGACGGGGCGGCCTGATGCGCATCATCCTGCACGCCACCCCCGCCCAGATCGCGGGCCTGCCCGTCCGGCGGCTGCACACCGTCGACGGCTCCGACCTCGCCGAAGTGACAGTGATCGTTGACCTCGGCTCCGCGCGGCTGCGCAAACACCCCTACCGCGACGCCTACCGGATCTGCGCCGATCTCGTCGACCCGAAGGGGGCCATGTGACCGACACCCCCGCTATCCCCTCGACCGACACCCCGCCGAACGGTGCTGACCGCACCCTTCCCCGCCTCGTCCGCGACACCCTGCCCGTCGCCCTGGACGTGGCCATCGAGGTCGCCAAGCTCAACGGCGTCTGCGTCCGCCCCATCGAGATGCGACGCCTGGACACCCACACCGGCCAGAGCGAACCCTTCGACATCCCCTGCGGCACCACCCAAGAGGCCAAGTGCCCACCGTGCGCCAAACGCAACCAGCAACTCCGCCGGGCACAGTGCCGGGAAGGCTGGCACCTCGACCACGAACCCATCGCCGAACCCCACCCCTCCACCGATGACCAGAAATGGCTGATCGAGTTCCGGGCCGACGTCCAAGCCAAGCGCGACGAGGCCGAGCGGAACGGCGAAGAGGTCGCCGACTGGGACGAGGCCATCACGGGCATCGACGCCGAGATCAACGCCGCCGGGATGCGGGGCAACGTCCTGGGCGGGCGGTCGACCCCGAAGCGGTCGCGCTCTACCCGCCGTCGCCAGGATGCGCCGGACCTGCCCAAGCGGGCCAAGGAGAACACCACGCTCGGCCGGACGTTCATCGCCCCCGATGGCAGGGTGTATCGGCCGTCGCTGTTCATCACGCTCACCCTGCCCTCCTACGGCCGTGTCCGCTCCGGCCTGGGCGTGCCGGTCGACCCGAGCACCTACGACTACGCGGCGGCTGCTCGCGATGCGCTGCACTTCTCCAAGCTCGTCGACCGCTTCGTGCAGAACCTCCGGCGGGTGGCGAGCTATGACGTGCAGTACTTCGCCACCGTCGAACCACAAAAACGGCTCGCGCCTCACCTGCACATGGCCGTCCGCGGCACCATGCCCCGCGCTGAGATCAAGGCGATCGCCGCCGCGACCTACCACCAAGTGTGGTGGCCATCCGTTGACGAGGTGAAGTTCGACGGCGACCACCTGCCCCTCTGGACGGAACGGGCCGACCTGGGCGACGGCGCTACCTACCCGGACGGACAGGCCGGCGACTACCTCGACCCCGCTACCGGGGAACTGCTGCCCACCTGGGACGAAGCCCTCGACCAGCTCGACCAGGACGACGAGGCCGAACCGCTGCACGTGGTGCGCTTCGGTGCTCAAGTTGATGTTCAGGGCCTCGTCGCCGGAGCGCCGGACGCACACAAGCGCATCGGCTACCTCACCAAGTACCTGACCAAAAGCCTCGGCGACCCCCTCGACCCCGACGATCCCACCACCGAGAACCCCGCACGCCGTGATCACGCCACCCGCATGGTTGAGGCGCTGCGCTACGAACCCTGCTCGGCCACCTGCTCGAACTGGTTGCGCTACGGCATCCAGCCCAAGGGCGCCAAAGCGGGCATGCTGCCGGGCCGGTGCAAGGGCAAGGCGCACAAGGCCGAACACCTCGGCTACGCGGGCCGCCGCGTCCTGGTCTCGCGCAAGTGGTCGAACAAGACCCTGCGCGAGCACAAGGCCGAACGCCGGGCCTGGGTCCTCGACATGCTCGGCCTGCCCGATGACACCGTGACCGACGCTCACCGCTACGTGTGGCGGCCGGTCTCCTCCAAGGACCCCAACCGGACCCCGCTGGCCAAACGGCTGCTACGCGGGGTCGCCAACCGCCATCGCACCAAAGCACGCCTGACCGAACTCCAGGCCAGAGCAGAAGGCATTCCTGTTCCGGATCTTTCGGCAATCGGAAAGGCGGCTTGATGAACGGTCCCGTCCTTTCGGTCGAAGAGGCCGCCGAACAGCTCCGGGTGAGCCGCTGGACGCTCTACAAGTTCATCCGTTCGGGCCAGCTCAAGTCATTCAAGGCCGGTCGGCGTCGTCTCGTGCCGGTCTCCGCGATCACCGAACTCGTTGACCTGCTCATGGAAGAGGCTGCGTGATGACCAAGCCCCTGATCGATCCCCTCGGTGAGGAACCGCGTAAGAGAAGCCGGCGCAAGCGTGCCAACAACGAGGGAACCGTCTACCAGCGGGCGGACGGTAAGTGGTGCGGGCAAGTCTACGTTCTCACCGCAGACGGTACAGAGAAGCGCAAGACCGTCTACGGCAAGACCGCCGACGAGGCACGGGCCAAAATCCAAGAAATGAAGATCAAGTCACGTCGGGGTGTGCCTGCGGCTGATCGGGCCTGGAAGGTCGGTGACTACCTCGACTACTGGCTCAACGACGTTGCCCGTCACTCGATCCGCAAGACCACCTACGCCAAGTACGAGACGATCGTCCGTCTCTATCTCAAGCCGGGGCTCGGCCGGAAGAAGCTCGACAGGCTGACCGTCGCGGAAGTTCAGACATTCCTCAACGGCAAGATCAATGGGGAGGAGCATGCGATCGGGACCGTCCATGTGATGCGGAACGTCCTCAGCGCGGCCCTGACTCGGGCGATGCGGGAAGAGATCATCTCCCGCAATGTCGCACGACTGGCGACTCTTCCGGCAATCGACTCCCTGATTTGGTGAACCTCAGTTGGCCCCGAGTTCTAGCCTCTGGTGGCCCCAGTTGGTGATCTCGTGAGGGTGTTCGGCGAAGAAAAATTGGCCCCACCCTGGCTGGCTGGCGGGGGCTCGGGGGGCCTGGCGGGTGTCGGCTATCGGAAGAGGTCTTGTCCGTCGCGGCCGGAGGGGTCCGTGCTGAGAAGGTCTTCGTGAAGTCCTTGGACTGTTCGGCCGGTGAGGTGGCCCTCTGGCGTGGTTTCCCTCAGGCTCCAGCCGGGTGCTGTGTGGTTGCACTCCGATGCCGTGAGGTGTGCGAGTAGGCCGAACGCTGTTTCGTAGGCGATTGCGCGGGCGAGTGTCGTCAGGTCGTCGCGGTCTGCTCCCGCAGTCAGCAGACGAGCGCCTGCGGGGATGTTGTTCAAGACATTGGTCCAGCTGTTGATGAACTCGGGCCAGATGTTTCGCAGGACCAGGAACCGGGCCAGTTGGGGGATGTTCTCGGAGATCTCTGAGAGGGCCCATTCTTCGGGGTTATTGGCTCCAAGTTCGGTGAAGCGATCACGCAGAGCGGTCGCCGCGTCCCGATCCTGGTCGCTCATGCTGGCCAGAGCCTCGGCCCATCGGGACTCGTGAGAGGTCGACATACCTAAGACGATCCCACCCTGACCTGAGCGCTCTGACCGGCAGATACCCTTTGATCACGAAGGCTCCGCGGCTTGGCGGGCGCGGGTGTGGGCGAGCCGGTAGGACTCGGTGCCAGTTTCGATGATGGCGCCGTTGAAGGTGAGCCGGTCGACGATCGCGGCGCAAAGGCGTGGTTCGGTGAAGGTCTTGGTCCATCCGCCGAAACTCTCGTTGGAGGCGATGGCGACGCTTGCTTTCTCTTCACGTTCGGTGAGGACTTGGAAGAGCAGGTCAGCGCCTCGTTTGTCGAGTTCCATGTAGCCGAGTTCGTCGATGCAGAGAAGGTCGACACGTCCGTAACGGGCGATGGTCTTGTTGAGGACGAGTTCGTCGGCTGCCTCAACAAGTTCGTTAACAAGCTTGGCCGCCAAAACGTATTTGACCCGGTAGCCGGCCATGGCTGCTGCGGCGCCCAGGGCGATGAGCAGGTGGGACTTGCCGGTGCCCGAGTCGCCGATGAGGCAGAGCGGGTGACCGTTCTTGACCCAGTCGCCTTTGGCGAGGGTGTGGATGACGGCGGGGTTGATGCCGGGGTTGGCGGAGAAGTCGAAGTCGGTCAGCCACTTCTCGCGCGGGAACCCTGCGGCCTTGATGCGCCGTTCGGAGCGGCGGCGCTGGCGGTCTTCGCATTCGGCCATGAGGAGCTCGGCCAGGAAGCCGCGATAGGTGAGCTGCTCGCGGTCGGCGGCATCGGAGATCGCGGCGAACTGATTGCGTAGGGTCGGCAGCCGGAGCATCCGGCAGGCCTGGTCGATGGCGGCGTCGGCGGCGGGTTCGGTCAGTCCTCGTTGAGGTTTGAAGGTCATGAGGCATCTCCCTGGCTGGCGGCGGATGGGCGATCACGGCGGCGCAACAGCTGGTCGTAGGCGGCGACTGAGGGCAACGGCCGGGAATCGACCGGTAACGTCGTCAGCCGCCGCTGGGTGAGGGAGGCGACGTCATCAGGAATCTCGGCCGGGTTGCCGACCGGGCGTGATCCAGGGGTGGTGTGCTGAGGTTCAGCGCTGCCGACCTGATCGGCTTGGGCGGCTTTGCGGGCTTCGACCGCGACAACGTCCGCAGAGAGCGCACCAACGCTCAACGCCATGGCGATCCCGGCGACGACGTGGTCGTGCGCCATGGTCCGGTGCAAGAGCAGAACCTCGATCAGCGCCCGGGTCCCATCAGCGTCGCCGTGGGCTCGGCGGACCGCCGCCCACCACGCGTCATGAACCGGGGTGAACTTACCGGTCTGGCGCGCCTGCTCCAGCGCGGTTGAGCCCGGCAACGCGCCGGGCTTGCGCATCAGGATTTCCAGATAGTGGTCCAGGTCCAGGCGGGACTGGTGCCGGGTGCCCATCCGCTCATGCCGGGCGACCTCGGTCCGCCCGTCGAAGACCACCAGCTCAGATGCGTGAAGCAGGACCCGGACCTGCCGGCCGATGAGCCGGACCGGCACCGAGTAGTGGTTCATCCGAACACAGATCTGCGCCCTGCGATCCACCCGCGGATGAAAGACCCGCCCGGTCTCGAATGGCTCCTCGGGCAGCGGCTGCAGCAAGGGCTGTTCAGTCGCAAAGTCCTCGCTGATCGTGCGGGCCCGAGCCCCGATCCGCCGGTGGTCGTCTTCAGCTTCCCAATCCTCGATCATGGCGTTCAGCTCCGCGAGGGATGCGACCTGCGGGACCGGGACCAGATGGTTGCGGCGAAACCGGCCTACCTCTCCCTCGACTCCGCCCTTCTCATGAGCCCCGTCTTTGCCGGGACGGCAGTAGAAGACGTCCAGGCCGTAGTGGGAGCGAAACGCCACCCACCGCTCGTTCTCCACCCGGGCTCGTGACAACCCGACGACCTGTGCAACCGCGGCCCGCAGATTGTCGTAGCGGACCTTGCCCGTCGGGATTCCACCCAGCACCCTGAAAGCGTGCGCGTGTCCCTCGAAGAACGCCTCCTGACCCGCCGTCGCGGTGATGCGGTGTACTGCCTTGCCCGAATACGACAGGCGGAACACGAACAAGAAGCAACTGGTCATCACCCCGCCGAGGTCCACCCAGACTTCCCCGAAGTCAACCTCGGCCTCGACCCCCGGCCGGTGGACCTGGTCGATCGGAACCTCGGGCAGCACGATCCGTCCCGCCTCGGCCAAGATCTGCGGGCGACGTTCTCCAACGTAGTTACAGACCGTCGAGTACGAGACCGCTTCCATCTCATGCTCGGCGACCAGCCGATTGAAGATCCGCCGCACCGTATGCCGCTGCTTGCGCGGAGCATCCAGATCAGCCCGCAACATCTCATCAATCACAGGCTTGAACCGATCAAGCCGCGACGACCTCCGCGCCGGCTTCTTCCGCTGCGCAGGCCACGCAGACGACAAAGCCTCGCGAACCGTCCGGCGATGCACCCCGTACTTCTTCGCCAACGCCCGCACCGACAGGCCTCCCAGCCGCGAGTCCCTACGGATCGCCGCGAACTGCTCCACCCTGCTCAGTGCCACACCCACCCCCAAGGGCCGCTCAGCACGCCGAGCGTCTCACCACAACCACCTGGGTGGGGCCAAATCTCGCTGAACAGTAACCGCTCGGCTACACAGTGGGGCCAGTCCTAACTCGCCAACTGGAGCCAAGAAGCGCTGTTACAACCAACTCCCAGCGTAATCAGCCCTGGACAGCCGACGAGGCAAGGGCCTTCCTTCGGGTCGCGCGCTTCGATCCGCTGTATCCGGCCTTCGTGCTCCTGCTGCTATACGGCCTTCGCAGGGGTGAAGCCCTGGGGCTCCGCTGGGTAGATGTGGACTTCGACGAGGGGCACGTCAACATCCGCCGCCAACTCGTCCGTGTCGGTAAGGAGCTGCACCATGGGCCGGTGAAGACCAGGACAGGAAACCGCTCGCTGCCTCTCCTCGGTGTCGTCCGTGAAGCCTTGGAGGTGCAGCGGGGCGGGCAGAAGATCCGCCAGGAGGAAGCGGGTGAAGATTGGGTGGACACCGGGCTCGTGTTCACGACAAAGTCGGGCCGGCCAATCGAGCCGCGTAATCTCGCCCGGTCCTTCGCCCGGATCGTGGAGGCGAACAAGCTGCGGCTGATCCGGGTTCACGACCTGCGGCACACGGCCGCGTCGCTGCTCAAGAAACTAGGTGTCGCGCCGCGTGACGCGATGGAGATTCTCGGGCACAGCCGCATCTCGGTCACGATGGAGATCTACACACATGGGGACGGTGAGAGCCGCCAAGACGCCATCAAGAAAGTCAACGGACTGTTCGAATGAGGCCGTTGCAGTACCCGTTGCAGCAAAATGCCCCGGAGCATGATCGCTTCGGGGCGTTTTCGCTGGTGGGGCTACCAGGACTTGAACCTGGGACCTCTTCCTTATCAGGGAAGCGCTCTAACCGTCTGAGCTATAGCCCCTCATCACACAGACGAACGGTGTCACATCCGCTTGACGGAGGCGAACCCGTTCGCTCGAACAGGGAAAAGCTTACCCTGTTTCGGTACCTGCTCGCGCCATGTCCCCGCCCTCGAAAGAGGGCGGGGACACGCGACAGACCGGTTACTCGGCCTCGCTGAAAGTGACCTCGACGCCGCCGACCAGGTCGGAGGCGACGTTGTAGATCACCGCACCGAGGGTGGCGAGGGCGGTGATCAGCACGACGTTCACCGCGCCGATCAGGGCGGTGTAGCCCAGGATGCGGACCGGCTCGAACCAGGAGGCGATGTCGACGCCGCTGGTGGCCTTGCCGTCGGCCGTCGTCAGCTGGGTGACCGTCTGGATGATGTTCTCGAATACCCCGAGGCCGGACAGCACCATGTAGAGCACCGCGACCGCGATGAACAGCACCACGAAGCAGACCAGCGACACGACGAAGCTGAACTTCATGGCCGACCACGGCTCGACCCTGCGCAGCACCAGGTGTGCCTTGCGGGGCGACCTGGCACCGCCGAGGTCCTTGGCCTTCCTGCCGGACGCGTCCGACGGGGCCTCGGGCGACGACAGGCTGCCGGGCGACCACGCGGCGCGGTTGTTCTGCTGGCCGGCCGGGGGACGGCCCTGCTGCCCGCCGGGCGGAGGCGAGGACGGGGCGACCGGGGAACGCCCCTGCTGCCCTCCCGGTGAAGGTGAGGGCGAGGCCACCGGGGGACGGCCCTGCTGCCCGCCGGGCGGGGGCGAGGACTGCGGTGTCGGGGGCGGGGCGGGCGACTGCAGCGAGGGCGCGGAGGGCGGTGGGGATCCGCTTGGACGGATCCGCACCGTGGTGTCGGCCTGCTTGCCGTCCTCTGTCGTCGTCACTTTTTTCCTGCCCTTGCGATCGTCGGATACCGATTCATCGGTCCCCGGCGCGGGCGCGCTACCGTTAACCGGTGACGAGGCCGCCTCGACGTCCTTCGTTCCAGCGGTCTTGTCCATCTTCTCCGTCGCCTGATCGCGTGTCGAGGAAGAGGCGGGGCGCGATCCCGGCTTGCCCTGAGCACTCACGGATTCTCCCCTTCCCCGTTGTCACCGGTCTCCACCTGCACTTCGGCGCTTTCTTCGGTGACCAAGCCTTCTCCGGTCTCCAGCGCCTCCGCGTTACGGGCCAGCGCCACGACGCTGTCCCCCTCCGCCAGATTCATCAGCCGAACCCCCATCGTCTGGCGGCCAGACTGCTTGATCTCCCCGGCACTCGTCCGGATAACCCCTCCGGCGGACGTGATCGCGAAAACCTCGTCCTCGGGTCTGACCATGACCGCGCCAACCAGCTTGCCACGAGCGCTGACGATCTTGGCGGTCAGGACTCCCTTTCCGCCCCTTCCCTGGAGAGGGTACTGATCGACGGGGGTGCGCTTGGCGTATCCGCCCTCGGTCGCGATGAGCACGTTGTCGCCGTCGGCGATGCGGTTCATCGCCAGGAGCTCGTCGCCGTCGAGGAAGCGCATGCCGATCACACCGCTGGTCGCCCTGCCCATCGGGCGCATGGCCTCGTCGGAGGCCGTGAAGCGGATGGACTGGGCGCCACGCGAGACGAGGAGGAGGTCGTCGTCCTCCGACACCAGCCTGGCGGCGATCACCTCGTCGTCCTCGCGCAGGTTGATCGCGATGAGGCCGCCCGTGCGCGGCGAGTCGTACTCGGAGAGGCGCGTCTTCTTCACCAGGCCGCTGCGGGTGGCGAGCACGAGGTACGGGGCGACCTCGTAGTCGCGCAGGTCGAGGACCTCCATCACGACCTCGTCCGGCTGCATGGCCAGCAGGTTCGCCAGGTGCTGCCCGCGCGCGTCGCGGCCGGAGTCGGGCAGCTCGTACGCCTTGACCCGGTAGACGCGGCCCTTGTTCGTGAAGAACAGCAGCCAGTGGTGGGTCGTGGTGACGAAGAAGTGGTCGACGATGTCGTCCTGGCGCAGCTGCGCGCCCCGCACGCCCTTGCCGCCGCGCTTCTGCGCCCGGTAAAGGTCCGTGTTGGTCCGCTTGGCGTAGCCGCCACGGGTGATCGTGACGACCATGTCCTCCTCGGCCAGGAGGTCCTCGATCGACATGTCGCCCTCGTAGGCGATGATGTCGGTCTTGCGCTCGTCGCCGTACCGCGCGGTGAGCTCGGAGAGCTCGTCCTGGACGATCGTGCGCTGCCGCTCGGGCGAGGCGAGGATCGCCTGGTACTCGGTGATCTGCGCCATCAGCGAGTCGTACTCGTCGGTGATCTGCTGGCGCTCCAGGGCGGCCAGCTTGCGCAGCTGCATGTCGAGGATGGCCTGCGCCTGGATCTCGTCGATCTCCAGCAGCGTCATCAGGCCGCCCTGCGCCGCGGACGCCGAGGGCGACTGCCGGATCAGGGCGATGACCTCGTCCATCCGCTCCAGGGCCTTGAGCAGCGCGCGCAGGATGTGCGCCCGCTCCTCGGCCTTGCGCAGCAGGTAGCGGGTCCTGCGGACCACGACCTCGATCTGGTGCGCCACGTAGTGGCGGACGAACTGGTCGAGCCTGAGCGTGCGCGGCACGCCGTCGACCAGGGCCAGCATGTTGGCGCCGAAGGTGGTCTGCAGCTGGGTGTGCTTGAAGAGGTTGTTCAGCACGACCTTGGCGACCGCGTCGCGCTTGAGCACGATCACCAGGCGCTGGCCGACGCGCGAGGAGCTCTCGTCGCGGACGTCGGCGATGCCGCTGATCCGGCCGTCCTTGACCGCCTCGGCGATGGTCAGCGCGAGGTTGTCCGGGTTGACCTGGTACGGAAGCTCGGTGACGACCAGGCACTGGCGGCCCTTGGCGTCCTCCTCGACCTCGACGATCGCCCGCATGGTGATCGAGCCGCGCCCGGTGCGGTACGCGTCGTCGATGCCGCGCCGGCCGACGATCAGCGCGCCGGTGGGGAAGTCGGGCCCCTTGACGCGGGCGATCAGCGCTTCGAGGAGCTCCTCGTCGTCGGCGTCGGGGTTCTGCAGGCACCAGACGATGCCGCCGGCCACCTCCCGCAGGTTGTGCGGCGGGATGTTGGTGGCCATGCCGACCGCGATGCCCGCCGCCCCGTTGACCAGCAGGTTGGGGAAGCGCGAGGGCAGGACCAGCGGCTCCTGGGAGCGCCCGTCGTAGTTGGGGACGAGATCGACGGTGTCCTTGTCGATGTCGCGCAGCATCTCCATGGCGATGGGCGCGAGCTTGCACTCGGTGTAGCGCATCGCCGCCGGCGGGTCGTTGCCCGGCGAGCCGAAGTTGCCCTGCCCGTCGACCAGGGTGTAGCGCAGCGACCAGGGCTGGGCCATCCGCACCACGGTGGCGTAGATCGACGCGTCGCCGTGCGGGTGGTAGGAGCCCATGACGTCACCGACGACGCGGGAGCACTTGAAGTAGCCGCGGTCGGGCCGGTAGCCGCCGTCGTACATGGCGTACAGCACGCGGCGGTGCACCGGCTTGAGGCCGTCACGGACGTCCGGCAGCGCGCGCGAGACGATGACCGACATCGCGTAGTCCATGTAGCTGCGCTGCATCTCGGACTGGATGTCGACCGGCTCGACGCGGTCGGTCGGAGGGCCGGGCGGAGTGTTGACTTCCGTCACAGGTCAAGATCCTTTTCTGGTACGGCTACCGCTACACGTCGAGGAAACGGACGTCCCGGGCGTTCCTGATGATGAAGGAGCGGCGGGCTTCGACGTCCTCACCCATGAGCACGCTGAACAGCTCGTCGGCCTGGGCCGCGTCGTCGAGGGTGACCTGGAGGAGAAGGCGGGTGTCGGGGTTCATGGTGGTGTCCCAGAGCTGGCCGGCGTTCATCTCGCCCAGACCCTTGAAGCGCTGCACGTTGTCGCGCGGCCGGGGGTCGGGCTTGCCCGCGTCGATGCCGGCCTGGATGACCACGTCGCGCTCGCGGTCGGAGTAGGCGTAGGAGGCGTCCTCACCCTTGCGGTCCCACTTGATCTTGTAGAGGGGCGGCTGGGAGAGGTAGACGTGCCCGGCCTCGATCAGGGGCCGCATGAAGCGGAACAGCAGGGTGAGCAGCAGCGTGGTGATGTGCTGGCCGTCGACGTCGGCGTCCGCCATCAGGATGAGCTTGTGGTAGCGGAGCTTGGAGATGTCGAACTCGTCGTGCACGCCCGTGCCCATGGCGGTGATCAGCGCCTGGACCTCGTTGTTCTGCAGGACCTTGTCGATCCGGGCCTTCTCGACGTTGAGGATCTTGCCGCGGATCGGGAGGATCGCCTGGAACTTGGAGTCGCGGCCGCCCTTGGCGGAGCCGCCCGCCGAGTCGCCCTCGACGATGTACAGCTCGCACTTCTCCGGGTCGCTCCACTGGCAGTCGGCCAGCTTGCCCGGCAGCCCGGAGCCCGACTCCAGCAGCGACTTGCGCCGGGTCAGGTCGCGGGCCTGGCGGGCCGCGAGGCGGGCGCGGGAGGCCTGCAGGGACTTCGTGATGATGTCCTTGGCCTCGCCGGGGTTGCGCTCGAACCAGTCGCGCAGGTGGTCGTTGCACGCCTTCTGCACGAACGACTTCGCCTCGGTGTTGCCCAGCTTGGTCTTGGTCTGGCCCTCGAACTGCGGGTCGGTCAGCTTCACCGAGATGATCGCGGTGAGACCCTCGCGGATGTCCTCTCCGGCGAGGTTGTCGTCCTTGCCCTCCTTGAGGAACTTCTGCTCGCGCGCGTAGCGGTTGACGATGGACGTCAGCGCCGCGCGGAAGCCCTCCTCGTGGGTGCCGCCCTCGGCCGTGTTGATCGTGTTGGCGAAGGTGTAGACGGACTCGCTGTAGGAGTTGTTCCACTGCATCGCGATCTCGACGGCGATGCCCTCGCCCTGCTCCTCGAAGTCGATCACCGAGAGGTGGGCCGGCTCCTTCTTGGAGTTGAGGTGCTTGACGAAGTCGGACAGGCCGCCCTCGTAGTGGTACGTGGCCTCCCTGGGCTCGCCCTCCTCGCCCTCGGCGAACTCGGGGCGCTCGTCCCTGATGGAGATCGTCAGGCCCTTGTTGAGGAAGGCCATCTCCTGGAAGCGGCGCGCGAGGGTCTCGAAGTGCCAGGTCGTGGTCTCGAAGATGGTCTCGTCGGCCCAGAAGGTGATCGAGGTGCCGGTCTCGTCGGTCTTCTCGCCCTTGGCCAGCTGGGCGGTGGGCCTGCTCTCGACGTAACTCTGCCGCCAGTGGTGGCCCTCGGTGCGGATCTCCACGTCGAGCTTGCTGGACAGCGCGTTGACGACGGAGACGCCCACGCCGTGCAGTCCGCCGGAGACGGCGTACGACTTGTCGTCGAACTTGCCTCCCGCGTGCAGCACGGTCAGGACGACCTCGACCGCGGGACGGTTCTCGCCGGGGACGATGCCGACCGGGATGCCACGGCCGTTGTCGACGACCCGCACGCCGTTGTCGGCGAGCAGGGTGACCTCGATCCGGTCGGCGTGCCCCGCCAGCGCCTCGTCGACGGAGTTGTCCACGACCTCGTAGACGAGGTGGTGCAGACCGCGCTCGCCGGTGGAGCCGATGTACATGCCTGGGCGCTTACGGACCGCCTCGAGCCCTTCGAGAACGGTGATTGAGCTAGCGTCGTAGGACAAGTGCGAAATCCTCCTGCCGCGGACACGCGGCAGGGAGACAACATGTAGCCCCGCCGTGCCCGTCACCGTCGTGAATGCCCCGATGCGTTCACCCAGGGGAGCCGGCATGCGCGCCGGGGGTGACACGCAAACGGACGTGTCCGGAATTCGATTTCATTCTAGCGGCTCAGAGCACATCATGTGGCATTGACGGCCTCTGGAATGGCCTGTCGCGCGACGATCATCGCCTTGGACATCCCCCTACGGGGACGGGGTTCACCGCGCCAGAGGGGCCGCTGATCCGTTTTCGAGCCCCGGATCAGCCGTACGTGTCGCCCGGGCCGCGGCTTCCGGTGACGCGCAGGCCGCCGCTGGAGCGGGGGCCGTTCTGCGGCCCGCGAACTTTTACCTTTTGCACCGTTCCGTCCCCGAGTTCCTCGTTCAACCTCCTGATGAGCGTCCTCGCCATCATGCGCACCTGGGTGGCCCAGGCGGTGGAGTCGGCGATCACCACGACCTCGCCGTCGGCGAAGGTCTCCGGCTTGGTGTGGGCCGCCATGACCGGGCCGACGATCTCGGGCCAGCGACCGAAAACCCCGCCGATCGCGGCGGGCTGCTCCCAGCCCCGGTCGGACAGCAGGTCGGCGATGGCCCTGCCGAAGAGCTGGGGGTCGCCGGAGTCCCTGCGCGGCCCCGACGCCCTGCGCCGCGGCTCGCGGCGGGGCAGCTGCCCCCGTCTGGCGGCGTCCGACTTGGCCTGGGCCAGCTTCTCCCTGGCCATCGCGGCCCCCTTGGCGGCCGCGCTCCTCGCGGAACCGGCCGCTGCCCCGTCGTCCACAGGCGTACCGCCCGCACCGCCCGGCGCGGGTGCCGCGCCGGCCTGGCCCGGCCCCGGGCCCCCCGCGCCCCCTCCGGCGTCATCGGACACGGGCCACGCCCCCCTCGGTCACGTCGAAGCGGCTCCCGGCCAGCTCTCCCGGCACGTCGTCGGGGACCGCGGCGGTGATCAGCACCTGCTCGGCGGGGGCGACCATCTCGGCCAGGCGGCGCCTGCGCCTGTTGTCCAGCTCGGCGAAGACGTCGTCCAGGATCAGGACCGGGTCGCCGCCGTCGGCCCTGAGCAGGTCGTAGGCGGCGAGCCTGAGCGCCAGCGCGAACGACCACGACTCGCCGTGGCTGGCGTAGCCGCGCGCCGGCAGCTCGCCCAGGCCGAGGAACAGGTCGTCGCGGTGCGGGCCGACGAGGGTCACGCCGCGTTCGAGCTCGGCGGACCGGACCTCCAGCAGGCAGGCCCGCAGCCGCTCCGCCAGCTCGGCCCGGCCGGTCCCGGCGTCCGGGGGCAGGGTGCCGCGGTACTCCAGCCCGGCGGCGGCGGAGTCGGGCGCGAGGGAGGCGTACGAGGCGGCGACCAGCGGGCGCAGCGTCTCGACCAGCTCCAGCCTGGCCGCGAGCAGCTCGGCGCCGTGCGTGGCCAGGTGGGCGTCCCAGACCTCCAGGGTGCTCAGCGGGTCTCCCGCCCCCGCCTCGGCGAACGCCGCGTCGCTCTCGGCCCGCCGCGCGCTCCGGCTCCGGCCCGAGCCCCGCCGGGCCTGCGCGGCGGTGCGCAGCAGGGCGCCGCGCTGCTTGAGCACCCGGTCGTAGTCGGCGCGCACCCCTGCGAACCTGGGCGTCCTGGCCACCAGGAGGTCGTCGAGGAAACGGCGCCGCTCGGAGGGGTCGCCCTTGACCATGGCGAGGTCCTCGGGGGCGAACAGGACCGTGCGCAGCATGCCGACGATCTCGCGGGGACGGGAGACGGGCGAGCGGTTCAGCCTGGCCCGGTTGGCCCGGCCCGGGTTGATCTCCAGCTCGATCAGCGCGCGCCGGTCGTCGCGCACCACCGACGAGCGGACGATCGCCCGCGCCGCGCCCTGCCGGACCAGCGGCCCGTCGTTGGCGACCCGGTGGCTGGCCTGCGTCGCCACGTAACCCAGCGCCTCGACCAGGTTGGTCTTTCCCATGCCGTTGGGCCCGACGAAGGCCGTGACCCCCGGCTCCATGCCGAGGTCGACGGTTTCGTAGGACCGGAAGTCGGTCAGGGAGAGATGGGCGACATGCACCCCAGGAAGATTAGTCGGCCCCGCCCGTCACCGGGGCCCCCGCGTCCGTACGGCTCGCGCGGACTCGCGCGGGAGGCGCGAGCCGGGCGTGAGCCCCACCCTGAGGGCCCCCGCGTCCGTACGGCTCGCGCCCCGCCTTCTCCACAGGGCGCGGGCCGGGTGTGGACGAGCGGTCAGCCGGCCGCCTCGGCGGGGGGCGTGACGTCGGCGCCGGGGGAGTCGGCGCCCTTCTCCGCCGAGCCCGCCCTGGAGGTGACCGCGTGGCCGCCGAACTGGTTGCGCAGGGCCGCGACGACCTTCATCGCCGGCGAGTCGTCCTGGCGGGAGGCGAACCTGGCGTACAGGGCGGCGGTGATGACCGGCAGCGGGACCGCGTGCTCGACGGCGGCCTGCACCGCCCAGCGGCCCTCGCCCGAGTCCTGGGCGTAGCCCTCCAGCTCCGCCAGGGACGGGTCCTCGTCGAGCGCGCGGACCATCAGGTCGAGCAGCCAGGAGCGGATGACCGTGCCCTGGCGCCAGCTCTTGAAGGAGCCCGCCACGTCGGTCACGATGTCGGAGGCTTCCAGCAGCTCCCAGCCCTCGGCGAAGGCCTGCATCATGCCGTACTCGATGCCGTTGTGGACCATCTTGGCGAAGTGGCCGGCGCCGGCCGTGCCGGCGTGCACGAAGCCGTCCTCGCCCTCGGGCTTGAGGGTCTCGAAGATCGGCATGACCCGCTCGACGTCGGCCTTGTCGCCGCCGACCATGAGCGCGTAGCCGTTCTGCAGCCCCCAGACGCCGCCGCTCACGCCGCAGTCGACGAAGCCGACGCCCTTGGCGGCGAGCGTGGCGCCGTGCTTCCGGTCGTCGACGTAGTGCGAGTTGCCGCCGTCGACGAGGATGTCGCCGGGCGAGAGCAGGTCGCCGAGCGCCTCGACCGTCGCCCGGGTCGGGTCGCCGGAGGGCACCATGACCCACACGGTGCGCGGCGCCTGGAGCCGCTCCACGAGCTCCTCCAGGCCTGGGACGTCGCTGACCGCGGGGTCGCGGTCGTACCCGACGACCTCGTGACCTCCGCGGCGCAGGCGCTCGGCCATGTTGCCGCCCATCTTGCCCAGCCCGACCATGCCGATCTGCATACGAGCACCCCCTTCAGGGTTTCATCATTCACCTACGCCAGGCGTGCCCGCGCAAGCCTTACCAGCTCGGCGTTCCCGCCGACAGGGTCACCCACAGGGCTGTGGAGGACGTCCTCCAGGCCGATGCGCGTGGCGAGTCCAGACTGCCCGGCCTCGTCCAGGAGAATCCACGTGGGGTCCCCCTCTCCGTGGAGCAGCCTCGGACCGGGGACGCCGAGCTCGGCGAGGCGGTCCAGGACGGCGCGCGCCCGGGGGAGCGCGGTGTCCGGCGGACCGCCGATGATCTCGACGAGCACCCGCACGCACTCAAGGCCGGTCGCGGCGAGCGCGTCGGCGTCCTCCACCGACCAGACCCCGGCCTCCACCTGCACGCCGAGCCGTCGCAGATCATGCCACAGGGTCTCGAAGCCGGGCTCGGAGAGGTTCACCGACGCGAAGTCCGGCCGCTCGCCGGGGGAGAGCGCGGCCCAGCCGCGGACGGCCTCGCGCCGCGCGCCCTCGTCCCGGCCGGTTATCCACAGCCCTGTGCTCACCCCCACGGGGAGGCCGGGGCAGGCCTCGCGCACGGCGCGCACGGCCGCCCCGATGTGCGCGGCGCTGAGCGACTCGCTGCCAGCCTCGTCGCGCGGATGCATGTGAACGGCGTCCGCACCCGCCCCACGCGCCCCACGGGCCGCCTCAGCGAGCTCCAGGGGGGTCAGGGGGAGGGCGGGGTGCTCGCCGGGCCTCCTGGCGCCGTTCAGGCACGCCTTGAGCCACGTCGCTCCCCCTCCGGCCCCGCCGCGCGCCTCGTGGTGCGTCTCGGCGGTCCTGTGGACGGCCGTTTCCGGTGCCCGGCCACTTTCACGGCCCGTCGCGGGAGCCACCGCGCCGGGCCGCAGCGGGGCCGTCATCAGCTGGACAGGCGGATGGGCATGATCAGGTAGCGGTAGTCGGGGACGCCGCCGTCGTCCGCGGGCTTGCCCCCGGTGAGGATGGCGGGCTTGGTGGACGTGGTCATCTGCAGGCGGGCCACGTCGGAGTCGATGGCGCCGAGGCCCTCCAGCAGGAACTGGTGGTTGAAGGCGATGTTGATGTCGTCGCCCTCGAAGTCGACGGGGAGCACCTCGACCGCCTGCGCCTCGTCGCCGCTGCCCGCCTCCAGGACGACCTCGTCGCCGCGGAAGGCCAGCCGCACGGGGGTGTTGCGCTCGGCGACCAGGGCCACGCGCTTGACGGCCTCGACGAAGGCGGCCGTCGGCAGCTCCGCGCGGGCGGAGAACTCCGTCGGCAGCAGCGAGCGGTACTTGGGGAACTCGGGGTCGAGCAGCCGGGTGGTGGTGCGGCGACCGGCGCTGGAGAAGCCGATCATGCCCTCGCCGGTGCCGCCGACCGAGCTCATCGCGATCTCGACCTCGGCGCCGGTGCCGCCCAGGGCCTTGGCCGTGTCGGCGAGGGTCCGGCCCGGGATCATCGCGATCGCCGAGAAGTCGGGCTGGCCCGGCTGCCACTTCAGCTCCCGTACGGCCAGGCGGTAGCGGTCGGTCGCCGCGAGCGTGACCGTGTCGCCCTCGATCTCCACGCGGACGCCGGTGAGCATCGGCAGGGTGTCGTCCTTGCCCGCGGCCACGGCGACCTGGCCGACGGCCGAGGCGAACACGTCGCTGCCGATCTTGCCGGCGGCGGGGGGCATGGTCGGCAGGGAGGGGTAGTCCTCCACAGGCATGGTGAGAAGTGTGAACCGGGCGCTGCCGCAGGTGACGACCGCCTTGGCGCCCTCCACCACGAAATCCACAGGCTGCGCGGGGAGCGCCCTGGTGATCTCGGCCAGAAGCCTGCCGGAGACGAGCACCACGCCCGCCTCGCCCGTCTGCAGTTCGAGGGTCACCTCGGCGGAGACCTCGTAGTCGAAGCCCGAGAGCTTGAGCTGCCCGTTCTCCGTGACCTCAAGACGCATGCCGGCCAGCACCGGCACGGAGGGACGCGCGGGCAGGCTGCGCGCCGTCCATGCGACCGCCTCAGCGAGCACGTCTCGGTCGACCCGGAACATCACGTGGATCTGCCTCCTGTGTGTCGAGCGCCATCCGCTCGGTGCCTGGGGTTCAAGTGTTCACTCTCGCGCACCTGCGCTCCCTCGGAACCCCTCTTATGGCTCTTGGGTTTCCTAGTTAGAGATACAAGTGGCCTTCGTATTAGGGGCTGTGGATACTGTGGAAAGCCATTGTTTCCGCAGGTCAAGTGCTGTTTTTTCATCCACCGGGGCTGTGGGCGGAGACTGTGGACAACTCTTGGGCCTGGGGAGAACCTCGGAGTACACACAGGCCGTCCCCAGATTCGGTGCCCTCTGTCCCCAAGTTTTCCACGAGGTTTCCCCAGGTTATCCACGGGGTAGGAGGTCGTTTTGTCCTTGTGGAAAACTCTCCCCACAGGGCGTCCCCAGGTTATCCACGAGTTGTCCCCAGGTTGTCCCCAA
This sequence comes from Streptosporangium sp. NPDC002721, assembly GCF_042888905.1. Classification (NCBI taxonomy): domain Bacteria; kingdom Bacillati; phylum Actinomycetota; class Actinomycetes; order Streptosporangiales; family Streptosporangiaceae; genus Streptosporangium; species Streptosporangium sp. NPDC002721. The sequence goes on along the minus strand of NZ_JBIAQI010000003.1, from coordinate 266,841 downwards.
GTTCTCCCCAGAGTTGTCCACATGCCCAGAACGGCGTTCGGACCAGCGGGTTTCCATTTGGTCATGGTTTGAGGCATTGGAGCCTCCCGAGCCCCTGCGAACCGTTGATCCACAAGGTTTTCCACAGCCTGTGCATCACGGGGTGAGAAACCTCATCATCCATTGCGGGACTGCTGCTTGATCCGGGTCGTCAGTTCGTTGACCTGGTTGTAGATCGAGCGTCGCTCGGCCATCAGGGAGCGGATCTTGCGGTCGGCGTGCATGACCGTGGTGTGGTCGCGGCCGCCGAACTGCTGGCCGATCTTCGGCAGCGACATGTCGGTCAGCTCCCTGCACAGATACATGGCGATCTGGCGGGCGGTCACCAGGACCCGCGAGCGCGACCCGCCGCACAGGTCGTCGATCGACAGACCGAAGTAGGCGGCGGTGGAGGCCATGATCGTGGCGACGGTGATCTCCGAACCGGCGTCCTCGGTGATCAGGTCCTTGAGCACGACCTCGGTGAGCTGCAGGTCCACCGACTGCCGGTTCAGGCTCGCGAACGCGGTCACCCTGATCAGGGCGCCCTCCAGCTCGCGGATGTTGGTCGAGATGCGGCTCGCGATGTATTCGAGCACCTCGGGCGGCGCGGCCAGGCCCTCCTGGATCGCCTTCTTGCGCAGGATCGCGATCCGGGTCTCCAGCTCGGGCGGCTGGACGTCGGTGATCAGACCCCACTCGAACCGGTTGCGGAGCCGGTCCTCCAGCGTGACCAGCTGTTTCGGCGCCCGGTCGCTGGAGATGACGATCTGCTTGTTGGAGTTGTGCAGCGTGTTGAAGGTGTGGAAGAACTCCTCCTGCGTCTGCTCCTTGCCCTCCAGGAACTGGATGTCGTCCACCAGCAGGATGTCCACGGCCCGGTAGCGGCCCCGGAAGTTGTCGGCCTTGTGGTCGCGGATGGAGTTGATGAAGTCGTTGGTGAACTCCTCCGAGCTCACGTATCTCACCCGCGCGCCGTCGTACAGGCTCTGGGCGTAGTGGCCGATCGCGTGCAGCAGGTGGGTCTTGCCCAGGCCCGAGTCACCGTAGATGAACAGCGGGTTGTACGCCTTGGCCGGCGCCTCGGCCACCGCGACCGCCGCCGCGTGGGCGAACCGGTTGCTGGAGCCGATCACGAAGGTGTCGAAGGTGTACTTCGGGTTCAGCCGGGCCGGCTCCCCCGGCGTGCGGCTCCCGCGGCCGTCCCACCTGTTCTGCACGCCGCCGGCGCCGCCCGCGGCGGGCACCGGGGGCGCGCCGCGCTCGAAGGAGTCGGGCTCGGAGCGCGGCGGCGACGGCTGCGGGGTGTAGCCGCGGCCATATCCGGGGTTCTGCTCCCCCTGCGAGGGGGCCTGCGACGGCTCCGCCGGGAGGTACGGCTGGGGGGACTCCTCGCCCTGCTGGTACGGGTAGGAGAACGGCTGGGCCTGTGGATAGTCGGTGGACGGCTGCGCGGCCTGGTTGCCCCCGGGATAGGGGTGCTGGAGCCCGGAACCCCCGTGGTGCTGGCCCTGCGCGGGCTGTGCATAACCCTGCTGGGCCCCGCCACCCTGTGCATAACCCGGCGGCTGCGCCTGGGGATAAGCGTCCTGGCGGGGGGTGAGCCCGTTGTCCGGGCCCGCCGCGCTGGGGTCGACCATGACCGCCACCCGCATCGGGCGGCCGAACTCCTGGGAGAGCGCCTGGCTGATGAGCGGACGAAGCTTGTTCTCCAGGACATCCCTGGCGAAATCCGTGGGTGCGGCGAGCACCACGGTGTCGTTCATCAGGCCGAAGGGCCGGGTCATGTTGAGCCAGACCCGCTGCTGGGACGGGACGTTCTCGTTCAGCGAGTTCTCCAGGGCCCTCGCCCAGACCGCGCTGAGGTCCGTTCCGTCCATGGTCCGGCTCCCCTCCTCCCGACGCGGCCCCGCTGGCCTACCGCGATCTGTTTATCCACAATGGTGGCCGCCGGGCGCACCGGATCTCGTCGTTGTCCACATGCCGGGAGTCTCGTGGCCCCGTCGTGGGCGCCGTACGAAATCCACATCGAATCCACAGGCTGTGCACAGCCCGTTACCTGCGGTCCGACGCGTCCTCGCAGCGGAGAGAGGGTCTGGAAGGGCCGACAGTAGCCCTGTCCACAGCTGTGTACAAGACGTTGTCCACAGCCTAGTGGCGTACGAGGGGGACGGAGCGCACATCCTGTGGACGGCGAGGCGCCGGTGGATAACGTGCCTGTGGAAACGTGGATAACCTGGGTGGACGCGCTCCGGAACGCTCCCCGGTTTGACCTGGGACATGCCCGCCCCGTAGCGTACGAAGGTCGGCTTGCCATGCGGCGGCTATTTCGCATGCCCCGCGTCCGGCAGGCCAGCCATTGTCGAGCGTCCCCATGTGCTGGGGATGCGTCTTGAGCCTGGAGCCCACTCGTGAGCAAGCGTACTTTCCAGCCGAACAACCGCCGTCGTGCGAAGACCCACGGCTTCCGGCTCCGCATGCGCACCCGCGCCGGCCGCGCCATCCTTGCCGCTCGCCGTCGCAAGGGCCGCGCCGAGATCTCCGCCTGACGCATCCGTTGCGCCCGGTTCGCCGGGCCGAGGCAGTAACGCCCGTCGCCCGCCGGCATCGCTGTCGGCGGGCGACAGGCGTACCTGCCCAGGGTCACCAAGATCTCTCGTGCTGCCGTCCGGGTCCCGCATGCGCCGGGGCGACGAGTTCGCCGGCGCGGTCAGAAGGGGAAGCCGAGCAGGCCGTCCCACCCTGGTCGCGCATTTCGGCATGCGCGCTGACAGGGACGCTCCCCCCCTGGTCGGATTCGTGGTGAGCCGTGCCGTCGGAGGCGCGGTCATCAGAAATCGGGTCAAACGTCAGTTGAGACACCTCATGCGAGACCGTCTCGACCGGCTTCCGAGAGGTAGCCTGCTGGTGGTACGCGCCAATCCACCGGCCGCGTCCGCGCGAAGCGAGCGCATCGCCGCCGAACTCGACGTCGCGCTGGATCGTTTACTCAGGCGGCTGGAGCCCCCCGGGGCTCGCATGGATGGGCGATGATGACGGCGCAGCAGACCGCTGGAATTTCTCCGGCTGCCAGGATCCTGATGGCTCCGATCCGGTTCTACCGGGCCTTCGTGAGCCCTCTGCTGGGTCCCCGTTGCCGTTTCCACCCCTCGTGCAGTGCCTACGGCCTCGAAGCCGTGGCCGTTCACGGCGCGCTGCGCGGTACATGGTTGACGATCCGGAGAATCGGGCGTTGCCACCCATTCCATCCCGGAGGCTTTGACCCGGTGCCCCCGCGCCCGGGCCGGTCCGACGAAACGCAAGGGAGCTAGCTCGGTGGAGCTGTCCTGGCTGAACTGGCTGTACACAGCCGTCGCCCAAGTAATCACCTGGATTCACCAGGGCTACAGCACCTTCATCCCGAAGGACAACGGGCTCAACTGGGCGCTGACCATCATCACGCTCACCGTGCTGATGCGACTGTTGATCTTCCCGCTCTTCCTCAAGCAGATGCGCTCGTCGAAGAAGATGCAGGAGCTGGCGCCCAAGGTCCAGGAGATCCGCAAGCGCTACAAGAACGACAAGCAGCGCATGAACCAGGAGGTCATGGCGCTGTACCAGGGACAGGGGGCCAACCCGCTGGGTGGCTGCCTCCCGATCCTGGCGCAGTTCCCGATCTTCATCTCGATGTTCACCGTGCTGCAGGCCATGGCCGCGGGCCAGGCCAAGTTCGGCATGACGCAGGAGCTCGTCGACAGCGCCCGGGCCGCGCACATCTTCGGCGCCCCGATCCCCGCGACGTTCTTCACGAGCTCGGCCGACATCCTCAAGCTGGACGCCGACCCGATCGTCACCAAGATCGTGCTCGCCATCTTCGTGGCGGTCAGCTCGCTGACGACCTTCCTCACCGTCCGGCAGAGCGTGACCCGCTCGATCGCCCAGATGCCGGACAACCCGATGGCGCAGCAGCAGAAGATCCTGATGTACGTCTCGCCGCTGTTCGCCATCTTCTCGCTGAACTTCCCCCTCGGCCTGATCCTCTACTGGGTCACCACGAACCTCTGGACCCTCGGCCAGCAGCACTGGTTCTACAGCCGCAACCCCACCCCGGTGGTCGACGCCAAGGGCAACATCACGACTCCCGAGCCCAAGCCGGGCCTGCTGAGCAAGGTCAAGAAGACCGCTCCCGCGCCCGAGGCGCCGCCCGAGCCGGAGGTCAAGGTGGTCCGGCAGCAGCCCACCCGCCAGCCCCGCAGCAAGCGGACCGGTAGCAAGAAGTCCTGACGTCTCATACCGACAGCACGAAGGAGTGGCCGGACGTGACCGAGGCCGAGGCCGAGAAGGAGCCCGCGAAGACGGCTCCCGATCTCGCCGCCCTGGAGCAGGAAGGCGAGATCGCGGCGGACTACGTCGAGGGTCTGCTCGACATCGCCGACATCGACGGTGACATCGACATGGATGTCGAGGGTGATCGCGCCGTGGTGTCGGTCGTCGATATCAAGGGCGGCGACCTGGTCGGCCCCAACGGCGAGGTGCTGGAGGCGATCCAGGAGCTGACCCGTCTGGCGGTCCACCGCCAGACGGGCGAGCGGTCGCGCCTGATGCTCGACATCGGCGGCTACCGCGACCGCCGCCGGAGCGAGCTGAGCGAGCTCGGCACCAAGATCGCGGCGGACGTCAAGCGGGACGGCGAGCCCAAGTCGCTGCAGCCGATGACGCCGTTCGAGCGGAAGATCGTGCACGACGCCGTCGCCGCGGCGGGCCTGCGGAGCGAGTCCGAGGGCGAGGAGCCCCGCCGTTTCGTGGTGGTCCTTCCCGTTTAGAAGGCCCTCCAGCGACAGCACGGGCCGACAGTGGCCGCCGTCCCCGGTTCCCGGGGACGGCGGCTTTTTTCATGCCCCGCACTCCGCGGTGGTGTCGCCATTCCGGCCGGACGCGCTGCGCGGTTGTGTCGCCGTCCTGGTCGTCCTTCGCGGTGCCGTACGCGGAGAGGCTTGTCCTGAGGTGGTGTCGCCATCCTGGCCGTCCCGCACGGCGCCGTACGCGAAGTGGTGTGTCCCGCGCGTTGATGGCGCCTCCTGGCCGTCCTGCGCGGGGCCGCGCGCGGAGGGGCGTGTTCCGGCGCGCTGATGTCGCCCCTCCGGCCGTCCTCCGGAGGGCCGTGTCCCGGGTGTCGCCACCCCGTGCTGTACGACGGCGCGGAGGCGGGCCGTTAGCCTTGAGATCGGCCTGACCGCGATATTCCCGAGGGAAGAGTGAGCATCGAGTGAGTGACCAGATCCCCGAGCCGCCCGAGGTCGCGCGCGAGGTGTTCACCGGCGACGCCTGGGCCAGAGCGGAGGCCTTCGCGGAGCTGCTGGCCGGCCCCGGGGTGGTGCGCGGGCTGCTCGGCCCTCGGGAGGTGCCGCGCATCTGGGACCGGCACCTGCTCAACTGCGCGGTGATCGCCGAGGCCGTGCCCGCCGACGTGCGCCTGGTCGACATCGGCTCCGGTGCCGGCCTGCCCGGCCTGGTCCTGGCGATCGTACGGCCCGACATCACCGTCACCCTCCTGGAGCCGCTCCTTCGCCGGACGGTCTTCCTGGAGGAGTGCGTGGAGTCGTTGAAACTCGACAACGTCGAGGTGCTGCGCGGCCGGGCCGAGGAGTTCGCGGGCAGGCGGGAGTTCGACGTCGCCTCCGCCCGCGCGGTGGCGCCGCTCGACCGCCTGCTGAAATGGTCGCTCCCCCTCCTGCGGGAGGGAGGCGAGCTGCTGGCCATGAAGGGCGAGCGCGCCGCGGAGGAGTTGGCGGACGCCGAACCGCAATTACGGGCGAGTGGGGTGCAAACCGCCGAGCTCGCATCGGTCGGGCACGGTAAGGTCGAGCCGCCCGCAACTCTCATCCGGGTGGTCGCCGGTCGGGCTCCCGAAGGAGCGCGGAAGGCCTCTCGCCGGAAGGATCGCGCCTCGCGAGGCAGGTAAGCGCGAGGCCATCAGGTAAACCGAGCAAAGCGAGTACGAGGCCAGTGAACGACCGTTCGAGTGCGATCGCCAGCGCGAGGAGCGGTCTCGGCTGGCCCGAGGTTCCCGCCGCTCTGCCCCATGGACGCCTTTCCGGTCTGGGCTGGCCGGCATCGGCACCCGGTGCCGTAGTCAGGCCGGTTGAAAGGAAGACGACCGTGACCCAGACCCCCCTTAATCCCGGCGACTCGCCGCTGGTACGAGAGGCACTCAGCTCAGTGGTTTCACGTGAAACATCGGCCCAGAAGACCGCCGCCGCCCCCGGAGGCTCCGCCGGGGTCCGGGACGGTGACTGGCCCCGGCCCGCCAAGACCCGGATCTTCACCGTCGCCAACCAGAAGGGCGGCGTCGGCAAGACCACCACGTCGGTCAACCTGGCGGCGGCGCTGTCCATGCACGGCCAGCGGGTGCTCGTGGTCGACCTGGACCCCCAGGGCAACGCCTCGACGGCCCTCGCCGTCGAGCACCGCGGTGACGTACCGGACATGTACAAGGTGCTCGTGGAGGACCTGCCGCTCGCGGAGGTCGTGAAGGAGGTCCCGGACATGCCGGGCCTCTACTGCGCTCCCGCCACGATCGACCTGGCCGGTGCCGAGATCGAACTGGTCTCCATGGTCGCCCGCGAGGCCCGCCTGCAGCGCGCGCTGACCGCGTACGACGCCGTCAAGTTCGACTACATCCTCATCGACTGCCCTCCCTCGCTCGGCCTGCTGACGGTCAACGCGCTGATGGCCGCGAACGAGCTGCTGATCCCCATCCAGTGCGAGTACTACGCGCTGGAGGGGCTCGGCCAGCTGCTGAGGAACGTGGATCTGGTCCGGGCCCACCTGAACCCCACGCTCGATCTCTCCACCATCCTCATGACGATGTACGACGGGCGCACCCGCCTCGCCTCCCAGGTGGCGGACGAGGTCCGCTCCCACTTCGGCGCGACGGTGCTGAGCACGCTGATCCCCCGGAGCGTGCGCGTCTCCGAGGCGCCGAGTTACGGTCAGTCGGTCATGACGTACGACCCGGGCTCCAGCGGCGCGATGGCCTACATGGACGCCGCCCGCGAGATCGCCTATCGCGGCGCGGCCGTATGAGCACCGGGAACCCCGTGGCCGGCGGCCACGGGCGACACCTTGAGTCTCGGGAGGGGCAGTGAGTAAGCAGCCGAGAGGGCTGGGCAGGGGGCTGGGGGCGCTCATCCCCACGGGCCCGGCCGTCGTCGCGGAGCCGCCCGCGTCGATGACCGTGACCATGGTCGCCCCCGAGCCCGTGGTGCCCGAGCAGCCCGGCCCCGCGCCGGTCGCGGGCGCCTACTTCCTCGAGATCCCCGTCGAGGACATCGCGCCCAACCCGCGCCAGCCCCGCGACATCTTCGACGACGATGCCCTGAAGGATCTGGCCGTCTCGATCGGCGAGGTCGGCCTGCTCCAGCCGATCGTGGTGCGCGCCACGGGCGAGGGACGCTACGAGCTGATCATGGGTGAGCGCCGCCTGCGCGCCTCCAAGCTCGCCGGGCTCTCCGAGATCCCCGCGATCGTGCGGGAGACGCAGGAGGACAAGCTCCTCCTCGACGCGCTCATCGAGAACCTCCAGCGCGAGCAGCTCAACGCCCTGGAGGAGGCGGCTGCCTACCAGCAGCTGCTCAGCGACTTCGGCGCGACCCACGAGCAGCTCGCCGCCCGGATCGGACGTTCCCGCTCGCACGTGACCAACACGGTGCGCCTGCTGAAGCTGCCGCCCGGGGTGCAGCGCAAGGTCGCCGCCGGAACGATCAGCGCGGGCCACGCCAAGGCCCTGCTGCGCCTGGACGACCCCGTCGCCCAGGAGCATCTCGCCAACCGGATCTCGGCCGAACTGCTCTCGGTCCGCGCGGTCGAGGAGATCGTCGCGGTGGGCGACGCCAAGGCCGCCCCGGCCCTGGCCCCGCGCACCCCCCGGGTGAAGCCCGACGAGGAGCCAGCCCTCCGGCAGCTGGCCGACCGTCTCTCCGACCGCTTCGAGACCCGGGTGAAGGTCGACTTCGGCCGCCGCAAGGGGCGCATCGTGGTGGAGTTCGCGACCATCGACGATCTGGAGCGCATCATCGGCACGATGGCTCCGGGATCGCTCCAGGCGATGGAAGGATGATCCACACCGGCTCAGGAGGCTTCAGCGGCCCTGGGGCTTCCGAGGCTTCCGGGGGTTCGGGAGTCTCGGGCAGGCGAGCTCGTGGCGATCTCACCGGGCCGGTGGATCTCCCCCGGGGGCCCTTCCGGGATGGCTGCCTTCCGGGATGACCCCCGGCGGCCGGCCTTCCCGGACGGTTCCTCGACGCTGAACGGCCTCCTTGTTTCACGTGAAACAAGGAGGCCGTTCGCGTTCTCCCCGCCCGTGCGTTCCTCTTCTCCCCGCCCGTGCGTTCCTCTTCTCCCCGCCCGTGCGTTCCCCTTCTCCCCGCCGGTGCGTTCCTCTTCTCCCCGCCCGTGCGTTCCTCTTCTCCCCGGCGGTGCGTTCCTCTTTTCTCGGCCGTGGGCTCCTCGGCCCCCCGCTCTCTCGCCCTCCAGGCCACCTCAGCCGGTACTCCGTAACACTCCGGCTTCACTTCGCCCTTTCGGCTCCCCTCCTTCCTGTGCACCCGCCTTGACTGTTCCGCACATTCGCGGGCCTTCCCTCACCTCTCGCCTTCCGAGACCTGGCGCCTCCCGCTTCCCGTTCACCGTCCTGTGGTCGCCGTACAGGGTTGCGATGAACGGCGGCTCCCTCGGCCCTTTGGGGCGTCTCACGCGTGCGTATGCGCGGTTTCAGAGCCGTACGTTCCGCTTCGGGGTGACCGGCACAGGCGAAGATGGAGGAGTGCGCCCGGGTCGGGGCCGGCCGCCTTCCATGGCCAGCTCGCCGGACGGCCTCACTGTCACCATCGCGGAAGCGGTGTCGTTTCACGTGAAACATGAACCGGTGAGACCCATGGATCGGACCTTGGTGGAACGCCGGGGCGGGAGCAGGCAGGAGGGGGGTGAGGTCCTTACCCATGGAACGCCGGGGGCTCGGCGTGCGGCGGGAGGTGGCGAAAGAAGCTGGATGGGGGTGAAAGAAGGACGGCTCGGGGATGGCAGGCGGTGTTTCACGTGAAACAGTCGTCGTCCCCGAGGGGGCACTGTTTCACGTGAAACGGATGCCGTTCAGGAGCCGGCGGTCTCCTGGACGACGAGGCGGATGTCGGAGATGAAGGCATCGACGTGCTCGGGGGTGGTGTCGAAGGCGGTCACCCAGCGGACCACGTTCTCGGCCGCGTCCCAGACGTGGAAGAGATAGCGCTGCTGCAGTTCCGCGACGGCCTTCTCGGGGAGGGCGGGGAAGACGGCGTTGGACTGTACGGGGTAGCGCAGGGAGACGCCAGGGAGGTCCGCGATGCCGTCGGCCAGGCGGTGGGCCATGGCGTTGGCGTGGGCGGCGTTCTCACGCCAGAGGCCGTCGGTGAGCAGGGCGGTCAGCTGGGCGGAGACGAAGCGCATCTTGGAGGCGAGCTGCATCCCCTGCTTGCGCAGGAACAGTGCCGGGGAGGCCAGCTCCGGGCGGAGGATCACGAGCGCCTCGGCGCCCATGGCGCCGTTCTTGGTGCCCCCGAAGCTGAGCAGGTCCACGCCCGCGTCCGTGGTGAGGGAGCGGAGCGAGCAGCCGAGCTCGGCCGCCGCGTTGGCCAGCCGGGCGCCGTCCATGTGCAGGAAGAGGCCGTGCGCGTGCGCGAACTCCGCGAGCTCGGCGATCTCGTCGGCGGTATAGCAGGTGCCGCACTCGGTCACCTGGGAGATGGAGACGACCCTGGGTTGTGAGTGGTGCTCGTCCCCCAGCGCGGACAGCTGGCCGCGGACGTCGTCCACGGAGATCTTGCCGTCCTCCGTGGGGAGGGGGATCAGCTTGGCGCCCAGCACGCGCTCCGCGGCACCGCACTCGCTGGTGCTGATGTGGGCGGTGGCCGGGCAGAGCACCGCGTCGTACGCCCGCAGCACGAGGCCGAGGCCCACCACGTTGGCGCCGGTGCCGTTGAACATCGGGTAGGCGGTGGCACTTGCGCCGAACTCGGCGCGGAAGGCGTCCTCCGCCGCGGTGGTCCAGCCGTCTCCGCCGTAGGCGGGGGCGTCTCCGGTGTTCGCTTCGAGGATGGCGGTGAGAACCGCAGGGTGCACGCCCGCGTGGTTGTCGCTGGCGAAGCTCTTGGGGAATGGGGTCGAGGTCAGCACACGGCCAGCGTAGGGGGAGGCCCGGCCCGCCCACCGACCAGGCTCACCCCGCTTCCCGGGTTCGGGCCGTCATTGTGCCCGCCGGTTCGGTTCGCCACCGGGAATGACCGCCGCCCGTGCCGACCGGACCGCCGCCGACCGGCCCGTCGCCGGGCTGCCGTCGGGCTGCCGTCGGGCTGCGGGGACGGCACCGGGCCGCCCACCGGCCTGGCTCGCCCGGCGGCCCGGTGGCGGGCTCACCAACCGGGCTGCCACCGGGCCACCGGGCCGCCACCGGGCTGCCACCGGGCCACCGGGTCGCCACCGGGCCACCGGGCGCGAGAGCGTGGGGAACGCGGGGGAGCCGGGCGAGGTGTCAGGCGCCGCGGGCGGCGGCCTGCTCCAGGAGGACGCGGCAGAGGGTGCCGAGGTCGTCCCCCGCGGCCTCCGCGGCCATGGGGAGGAGGGACGTCTCCGTCATGCCGGGGGCGACGTTCACCTCGAGGAAGTGGGGCAGGCCGTCCGCGTCGACGATCAGGTCGGTGCGGGAGACGTCCCTGAGGCCGAGGGCGGTGTGCGCGGTCACGGCCATCGTGGCGCAGGCCGCCGACGCCTCGGGCGACAGGCGCGCCGGGGCGAAGAACTCGGTGTGCCCGGCGGTGTAGCGGGCCGCGTAGTCGTACACGCCCTCGTTGGCGACGATCTCCACCGGGGGCAGGGCCACCGGCCCGCTCCCGAGGTCGACCACGGAGACGGCGACCTCGACCCCCTCGACGCAGCGCTCGATCAGCGCGGTGTCGCCGTAGGCGAAGCAGCCGACCATGGCGGCGGGGAACTCCTCGGCGCTGCGGACGATCGACGCGCCGAGCGCCGAGCCGCCGCGGGACGGCTTGACGAACAGGGGAAGGCCGAGGCGCTCCACGATGCGGGCCAGCACCGCGGCGGCGCCCAGGTCGTGGAAGGTCTCCTTGGGCAGCGTCACCGACTCGGGGGTGCGCAGCCCGAAGGAGCGGACGACGGTCTTGGCGGTGGGCTTGTCGTAGGCGACCCGGCAGGCGTCGGGGTCGGCGCCGACGTACGGGACGGAGAGGAGTTCCAGGACCGAGCGGATGGCGCCGTCCTCGCCCGCCCCGCCGTGCAGGGTGACGAAGACCGCGTCCGGCGGGTCCGCGAGCACGGCGGGAACCAGTGACGCGTCGGTGTCGCGGGTCTCCACGGAGATGCCCACGCCTCGCAGCACCTCGCTCACCCGCCGGCCCGAACGAAGCGAGACCTCCCGCTCGTAGGAGAGCCCGCCCGCCAGGACGAGCACATGGCCCAGGTCACTCATCCGACATACCTCTCGTCAAGGCCCGCTCCGGAGCCTGTCCTGTCGCTCTCGTCACACGCGGCCCGGCTGTCCCGGCGAACCGGATCGATCATCGCGCACCGGCGCAGGAAGTCACCGTACGGTACCGGCGGGGAGGAGCTCATCCCGGAGGCGTCCCGCGACGCGGAACGCCCCCGGACGGCGAGGTTACGCGAGGTCGGGGCCCGGAGTGTCGATCCCGGCGCGCTCGGAGGGCGAGCCGGTCCCGAAGGTGTCGCGGACGCGGAGCTCCTGCCCGATCACCCCGGCCAGGCGGCGGACGCCCTCGCGGATGCGGTCGGGCTCGGGGTAGCAGTAGGAGAGCCGCATGTGCCGCGCGCCGCCCCCGTCGGCGAAGAAACCGGTGCCCGGCACGAAGGCCACCCGCTCCGCGACCGCGCGCGGCAGGAGCGCCTTGGAGTCGAGCCCCTCGGGGAGGGTGGCCCAGACGAAGAACCCGCCACCGGGGCGGGTCCAGGTGACGCCGTCGGGCATCAGGGCCTCCAGCGAGGCGAGCATGGTGTCGCGGCGCTCGCGGTAGAGCTCGCCGAACGTCTTGATCTGCTCGCGCCAGGGCTGGGTGGCGAGATACTGGCCGACGGCCAGCTGCGTGAAGGAGGAGTGCGACAGCACCGCGGACTCCATCGCCAGCACCAGCTTCTCGCGGATGGCGTGCGGGGCGAGGGCCCAGCCGACCCGGAAGCCGGGGGCCAGGGTCTTGGAGAACGAGCCGAGGTAGACGATCCCGTCGGCGTTGTCGGCGCGCAGCGTCCGCATGGGCTCGCCGTCGAAGCCGAGCATGCCGTACGGGTTGTCCTCGACGATCAGCACGTCGGCCCGCTGGCAGATCTCCAGGACCTGCCGCCTGCGCGCGACGCTGAGCGTCACCCCGGCGGGGTTCTGGAAGGTGGGGATCGTGTAGAGGAACTTGATCCGGTTGCCCGCGCTCTTGAGGGCGTAGATGGTCTGGGCCAGCGACTCGGGGATGATCCCCTCGTTGTCCATCGCGACGTGGATGACCCTGGCCTGGTAGGCGGAGAACGTGCCGAGGGCCCCGACGTAGGAGGGCCCCTCGGCGAGCACGACGTCACCGGGGTCGATGAAGATGCGGGTGATCAGGTCGAGGGCCTGCTGGGAGCCGACGGTCACGACGACGTCGTCGGGGTTGGCCTCGATGCCCTCCATCCGCATGACGTCGCAGATCTGCTCGCGCAGGTGCGGGTCGCCCTGCCCCGAGCCGTACTGGAGCGCGACCGGGCCGCGCCTGGCGACCAGGTCGGCGACCAGCTCCCCCACCACGTCCAGGGGCAGCGCGGTGACGTACGGCATGCCGCCGGCGAGCGAGACCACCTCGGGCCTCGACGCGACGGAGAAGAGAGCTCGGACCTCGGAGGCGACCATCCCGGTTGCCCGTGCCGCGTAACGATCGACATAGGCGTCGATGCGCGACCCCTGGGTGGGGGCGATGGCCTGACCGTGATCGTTGTGCTGGGGCACGGTCCACCTCCTAGATTGTGTGGAGCGCCAGGCGCTCATACTAGAGAAACCAGGTTACGTCAGGGGCTGCGGTCGCCTGCGTGTGGGAACGGGACCTCCTGAAACCAAGACCCTTACTGGGCTACGATGCCAGCTGGAGACGCCGTTTTCGCGCGTTTTTCGCCATGGCTTGCACTCGTCTCGCCAGGATTGGGGCCAACAGGTGTCGCGTCGGCTGGCAAACGTCACCCTCGACAATCTCGACGACCTGCCGCGCCGCTGCCGCCGGTGCGTCTTCTGGGAGCTCGATCCCCTCAACGCGGACCGGGCCGTGAAGGCCGGGGACCCGGGGCTGGAGAAGGAGGCCTGGATCTCCTCCACCCTGCTGGAGTGGGGAAGCTGCGGCAAGATCGTCTATGTGGACGGGGTGGCGGCCGGCTTTGTGCTGTACGCGCCGCCGCACTACGTGCCCCGCTCGGTGGCCTTCCCGACCTCCCCGGTCAGCGCCGACGCGGTGCTGCTGATGACCGCGCACATCATCCCGGAGTTCTCCGGGGGCGGCCTGGGCCGGATGCTGGTCCAGGGCGTGGCCAAGGACCTGACCCGGCGCGGCGTGCGGGCGATCGAGGCGTTCGGCGACCTGAAGTGGGAGCAGCCGGGCGCGTGCCTGATGCCCGCCGACTACCTGCTCTCCGTGGGCTTCAAGACGGTCCGCCCGCACCTGCGCTTCCCCCGCCTCCGCCTGGAGCTCAAGAACGCCGTCTCGTGGCGTGAGGACGTCGAGGTGGCACTGGAGAGGCTGCTCGGGTCGATGAGTCCCGAGAGGGCGCTGCGACCCGTCTGAGGCCCTCTGGAGCCCGTACGACACCCCCTGGGGCCGACGAGATCCGTTGGCCCCCTCGCGAGGGCCTCGCGGGCGCGCCCGCACGGTGCGCGACCGGCCCGGCTCGGGGCGGCGATCATCGGCTGCGGCCTTTCAAGCCTCCACGGGCACGTCCGAGAAGACCTCGAACATGTTGAAAGCCCCCCGCGGTGAGACGGGGGGCTTTCAGTGGGTGGGTGTGCCGCTCGGAAGCGGGTGATACGGGCGGACGCCGTGGGGGGCGGCCGGCCGCAGGGGGCCTAGATGATGCCCTCGAGCTCGCGAAGCAGCATGGCCTTCGGCTTGGCGCCGATGATCTGCTTCACAACCTCTCCGTTCTTATAGACGTTCAGGGTAGGAATCTGGAGTACGCCGTAGTTTGTCGCCGTTGCCGGATTCTCGTCGACATTCAGCTTGACGACGGTGATGCTCTTGGCGTTCTCGTCGGCGATCTCCTCCAGGATGGGCGCGACCTGGCGGCACGGGCCGCACCACTCGGCCCAGAAGTCGACGATCACGGGCTTGTCGCTCTTGAGGACGTCCGCCTCGAAGCTGGCGTCGGTCACGTGCTTGATGGTGCCCAAGATTCCTGCTTTCCCTCTTGCCCTCTTGTCCGGGGGCTGTTCCTGATGGCGTTGCCGATGGGTGACCGGTGCGCGCGGTGCCGTCCCGCGCCCCCGCGAGGCACCCCGTCACACCCCGTTGTCACGCGCCGTGGTGCTCGGCCAGCCAGCGCTCGGAGTCGAGCGAGGCGGCGCAACCGGTGCCGGCGGCGGTGATCGCCTGCCGGTAGGTGTGGTCGACGACGTCGCCCGCGGCGAAGACGCCCTCCAGGTTCGTGCGCGTGGAGGGCGCGTCGACCTTGATGTAGCCCTCGTCGTCCAGGTCGATCTGGCCCTTGACCAGCTCGGTGCGCGGGTCGTGCCCGATCGCGATGAACAGGCCGGTGGCCGCGAGCTCCGCCTCGGCGCCGGTCTTGAGGTTGCGCACCCGCACCCCGCTCACCTTGGTCTCGCCCAGCACGTCGACGACCTCGCTGTCCCACAGGAAGCGGATCTTCTCGTTCGCGAACGCCCGATCCTGCATGATCTTGCTCGCGCGCAGCTCGCCACGGCGGTGCACCACCGTCACCGAGGCGGCGAACCGGGTCAGGAAGGTCGCCTCCTCCATCGCGGTGTCACCGCCGCCGACGACCACGATGTCCTGGCCGCGGAAGAAGAACCCGTCACAGGTGGCGCACCACGAGACCCCGTGGCCCGACAGGCGCTTCTCGTTGGGCACGCCCAGCTCGCGGTAGCCCGAACCCATCGACAGGATGACGGACGTGGCGTAGTAGGTGTCGGTGGCGGTCTTGACGACCTTCGGGGTGGCGGCCAGGTCGACCTCGACCACGTCGTCGGCGACCAGCTCGGCACCGAACCGCTCGGCCTGCTTGCGCATCCCGTCCATCAGGTCCGGGCCCATGATGCCGCCGGGGAAGCCGGGGAAGTTCTCGACCTCGGTGGTGTTCATCAGGGCGCCACCGGCGGTGACCGACCCCTCGAAGACCAGCGGCTTCAGCTCGGCACGCGCGGAGTACACGGCCGCCGTGTAACCTGCGGGACCCGACCCGATGATGATCACATTCCGGACGTCCATCAGTGCTCGCGCCTCTCCCTTTGTCGATGCCACCGGCGTCAACAGATCCTAGGCGCCGGTGATTCCCGCCCGGCGCGGTGACGGACCCCCGGTGGAACCGGAAAGCCCGGCACGGACGAATCCATGCCGGGCACCCACGGCGGCGATGAGGCTTTTTGCAGCGGATTACCCGCCACGGATCACCCCGGGACACCTTCACCGGTCATCCCGGGGGCTTCGCCGAGGACGCCCCGGGTGGCCCGTCAAGGTCACCCGGGGCGCTCCCGGTCACTTCCAGCGTGCGAGGCCCGGCTTGCGCACGTCGTCACACTGCGGGCCCACCACGTGGACGCGCACCGTGTTCTTGGCCTGGTCCTGCCAGAACAGCAGGATGTTGGCCTCCTGGCCGTTGTAGAACCCCTGGTCCACGGCGAAGGGCGACAGGCCGACCTCCGACGAGACCTGGCGGACACACTTGTCGAGCCCCGAGTTCTCGATGGTGTTGGTGATGGTCCCGGGACCGATGTAGTCGAGCAGCGAGCCGCGGAGCTCGGCGTCGGTGTAGTTGTAGTTGCTGTCGGTCAGCGTGTACTGGATCGTGTCCACCGGCGGGGGCTGAGCGATCGACGGCCCGCGGTCGGGACCGGACGCCGTCAGCGTCCCGGTCGCCAGCACCGTCGCGCCGATCACCGCCGCGGCCACGCCCGCCGCCGCGGCGGGCATCGCCCACCGCCGTCGTCGGTTCGCGCCGCGGCGCCTGGCCGGAACCACCGGGACCACGGTGCCGTCGTCGCCGACGACCCCCAGCCGCACCGGCTCAAGCTCTGGCTCCCGCTCCGGGATCGGAGCCCTCCGCGGGGTCGTCTCCCATGGCGCCGGTTCTGCGGGAGAGGACGTCTCCCACGGCGCGTCGCGCATTATGTCGTCCCAGGCCGGTGCTTCCACCAGGCCCACTCCACCTCCACGGAAGCTGTCTGCCTCGGCGGCCAGCGCGCGGTCGATCCTCAGCGCGACTCCCATCGGCATCGCCGGTGTCGGAGTCGCCGCCAGCACCTCGCGAACTGCCGCGAGGTCGGCGAGGCTCTCACCACAGGGATCGCAGATCGCGAGATGCTCGCGTACCCGCATGGCCGTGGCGGCGTCGAGGAGCCCCTCGGCCAGTTCGGCCAAGATCTCCAGGTCGTAGTGCGTATCACCCGTCACGAAGTTCTGCTCCCTTCGCGGATGAGACGCGAGACAGGTCTGATCGGTTCCGCAAATGGGAAAGAATCGGGGCGAGTTTCGCCCTTCCGCGAGCGCACCGGCTCTTCACCGTGCCGCTCGGCACCTCCAGTACCTGGGCCGCGTCCTCGACCGAGTAGCCCATCATGTCCACCAGGACCAGCGCGGCGCGCTGGTCGGAGGGCAGCAGCTTCAGGGCCGCCGACACCTCCATGGACACCTCGCGCTCGGCCGTCTGGTCGAGCACCGGGGTCTCGCGCTCCGCGGCCTCGACGAGCTCGTCGTCGGCCACCGGGCGCACCGATTTCCTGCGCATGCGGTCGAGGCAGGCGTTGACCACGATGCGATGCAGCCACGTGGTCACCGCGGCCTCGCCGCGGAAGCTCCCGGCCTTGCGGTAGGCCGAGACGAAGGCGTCCTGAACGGCGTCGGCCGCCTCGTCGGGATCGCCCAGCGTGCGCAGGGCGACCGCCCACATGCGGTCTCGATGTCGCTTGACTATTTCACTGAAGGCGTGCGGATCCCCGGCGATGTGCCGGGTGAGCAGCTCGGCGTCGGGCACGGGGGCCTTCGCCGTCTGCTCGTCCGCCGCTGGCGGGGTCTCGGGTGGGGAATTCACAAGGAGAGTCCTGCTATACCGATCCGGGGAGAACACCTCTACGGGATAGATGGTGCCACGGATTCTCCGATGATCTGCAAGAAGCCACGTAAAACAGATCAAATCGGAGCGGTGTCACTTGGCCGCGAGGACCTTCATGTCCAGCACCTGGCCGCGGTACTTCCCCTGGTAGGTGGGCATCTTGGTGAACCAGACGAGCACGTAGCGACCCTTCTTCGGGGCCTCCGCGGTGAACGTCTTCTTGCCGGAGACTCCGTTGATCTTCTGCAGGACGGACAGATCGTCCAGCTGGGGGGAGTCGCCGACCCGGAGCTCCACGGTGCCGCCGGAGGTGCCGCCGAAGTTGACCGTCGCCTGCTTGACCGGGACGCTCTCGCCCATGTCCAGCAGCAGGCCCACCCCGGCCTTGAGCCGGCCGAAGTCGGCCGAGTCGTACGACTCGGAGTGCCAGTCGGTGGACTCCTTGCCGTCGGTCGCGTAGACGGCCAGCTCGCCGCGCTCCTCGTTGTCGCCCAGCGGGTCGAAGCCGGTGACCGAGGAGGGCTTCACCTCCCGGGTGCCGGCGGCCGCGGTCGGCGTGGGCGTGGTGCTCTCCTCGCCGGGGGCCGGGGTGCCGGCGTTGCCGATGCTGCGGCCGAGGGTCCAGGCGCCCAGGCCGACGGCCACCATCACCAGCAGCACGACGACGGTCATGGCGACCTTGTTGACCATGCCGCCCGACTGGCGGGGCATCGGGCGGTGCTGGGTCTGATGGTGGTGGTGCTGGGGCGGGGGCGTGTGGCGCTGGGGAGCCGCGGTGTCGATGCCCTCGGAACGGGAGGCCGCCACCGGCAGCGTCGTCATGGGCATCGGCGTCGGCATCGGCAGGGGACTGGGCCGCGACACCGAGGCGAGGGCCTCGGCGACCTCGGCGGGCGTGGTGAGCGGTTCGAGCCCGCGCCTGGTCTCCGGCAGCAGCGCCCGGCAGACGATGGCGTCCAGGTAGCCGGGGACGCCCGCGGTGACCTGGCGCGGCGTGCAGAAGTGCCCGTCGCCCATGGGCGCGACGGGCAGGCCGCCGCTGTTTCGTTCGTCGCCCGGCCAGTGACCGGTCAGCCCGGCGTACAGCAGGCGGCCGAGACCTTCCGCGTCCTCGCGGGCGGGGTCGTCGCTCGTCACGTCGTCCAGGACGGCGTCGACTCCCAGGCCGAGCAGCTTGACCGTGCCGCCCGCCGTCCAGACCAGGTGATCGGGGGTGAGGCAGAGGTGGGCGAGGCTCGCCTCGTGGGCGTGGGCCAGCGCCTCCGCGGCCTCGGCGACCATCGCGGCGGCCCGCTCGGGGTCGAGCGGGCCACCCGCGATCATGTCGCCGAAGGACTCGCCGCTCACCCACTCGCTGACGACGTAGGAGTGGCCGTCGTCCTCGGTCGCGTCGAAGACCTGGGTGAGGCGGGGGTCGGTCAGCCGGCTGGCCACCCTGGCCGCCGTGACGACCTCGTTCAGCCGGGGGAAGTCGGGGTCGAAGGTGTGGACGGCGACGGGCCTGGCGAGCACCTCGTCGATGGCCTTCCACAGCGTGGCACCGCCCGACTCGTGGACGCGGTCCTCAAGCCGGAAACGCTCGGCCAGCTTGGTGCCGGGCTCGACGGCGGGGGAACTCACGAGGACCCCGTACCTGAGAACACGACAGCACCATGCCCGGTCAGCCCATCACGACACATCACACGATGCTGGGTGGATCCGCCCACGCCCTCCTGCTTCCATTAGCCGCATGTCACCACACGCGTCGCACCATGGTAGTCCCGCGCCGGTTCCGCCCGTGTTCCTCTTGTCAGACGTTTGAGACAAGTCTTTGGGTTACCGGCCTACCCGTCCTGCCACCATTCCAACGATCGAACTCACCTCGGGGATGCGCATCCGGTGGGCGATCGCCAAGTAAAGAACCATACCGAGTCCGCCGCCCGCCGCCAGCATGACGGCCGCGCTCAGCGCGTCCAACCCGGTGAGCTCCTGCGTGAGCCACAGCACGCCGAGCGCGAGCGCCGCGGCAGGGAGGGCCGCCAGGTACATCCGGGACAGCCCCGCGGCCACCCTGCGCCCCGCCAGGCCCCCCACGCGGCGCGCCGCCAGGACCCAGGCGGTCGCGGCGCCGGCCACGTAGGCGGCGGTGAACGCGAAGGCCAGGCCCATCACGATGTACCGGGGAGGCAGGGTGTGGTAGGCCACGAGGCTGAGCGTGGCGTTCACCGCCACGTTGCCGAGGGCGAGGAACACCGGGGTGCGGGTGTCGCCGAAGGAGTAGAAGACGCGCAGCAGCAGCTGGAAGATCGAGAACGGCACCAGCGCCAGCCCGAAGACCTGCAGCACGTTGCCGATGTAGACCGCCGAGTCGACGGTCATGTTGCCCCACGAGAAGATCAGCACGGTCACCGCGGGGCCCAGCACCATCAGCAGCAGCCCGGTGGGCACCAGCAGCACCGACACCAGCCGCACCCCCGACGCGAACTCCTCGCGGACCGTGTCGAGCTGCCCGTCGGCCACCCCCCGGCTCATCCGGGGCAGCATCGCGGTGATCACCGACACCGCGATGATCCCGTACGGGAGCTGGAAGAACTGGTAGGCGTAGGAGTAGGCGGCGATCCCCGCCCCGGGCGCCCGCTCGCCCGCGCCGGTCGCGAAGTTGGTGGTGATCAGGAAGCCCAGCTGGCTGATCCCGACGTAGGCGAGGGTCCAGGACGCCATCCGGCCCATCTCGCCGAGGCCGGCGTTGCGCAGGTCGAACCGGGGCCGGAAGCGGAAGCCGACCCGGTGCAGCGCGACGACCAGCACCAGGCACTGCGCCACGATGCCGGCGGTGGTGCCGAGCCCGAGCAGCGCCAGGTCGGCGTCGGTGACCGTGGTGACGTCCGCCCCCGCCCTGCCCAGCTTCACGTAGTAGACGACCGCGACGCCGATCATCACGATGTTGTTCAGCACCGGTGCCCACATGGGCGCGGCGAACCTGTCGCGGGTGTTGAGGATCGCGCCCGCGATCGCGCCGACCCCGAAGAAGGCGATCATGGGCAGGATGAACCGGGCCAGCTGGACCGCAACCTCGGTCTGCCTGGGGTCCCAGCCGGTGCTGTAGAGGCCGATCAGCGGCCCGGCCAGCGCCACCGCGACCAGCGCCATCAGCGTCAGCGCGACGACCCCCAGGGTCATCAGACGCTGCTCGTAGGCCCGGCCGCCGTCGGGGTCGGACCTCTGCCGCCTGACGATCATCGGGACCACGACGCTGCTCAGGATCCCGCCGATGAGCAGGTCGAACAGGATGAGCGGGATCGTGTAGGCCACGTTGTAGGCGTCGCCCAGCGCGAAGGTGCCGATGGCCGCCGCGAGCACCGCCGTCCGGACGAAGCCGGTGACGCGGGAGACCATCGTCCCCGCCGCCATGATCGCGCTCGCGCGCAGGACCCTGCTCATGCGCTTTCCTTCGCTAGGTGCTCGGAGCGCCGGGCGCTCACGACTCGGTGCCCGCGGGCTCGCGCTCGCGCCTCGGCGGCGGGGCGGCGGCGGGACGGCGGCCTCCCCGGCGGCGCAGGACGCGCAGGACGACGGCCGCCAGCATCACCACGAGCGCCGCGCCCACGATCACCAGCGCGACCCCTGTGTAGCCGGTGGTCCGCACGGTCAGCTCGATCGGCTTGCCGTACTTGCGGCCGTCCTCCGTGGTGAGCTGGACCGTCACGGTCGACTGGCCGCTCTCCGTGGAGGTCATCGGGATCCGGATGGTCTGGTTCTGGCCGCCGAAGATCTCCAGCTTGTCGTCGTACGGCTCGATCTTGAGCAGGTCGGGCTGGTCGGAGGTCACCCTGAGCCGGACCGCGATCTTGCTTTCGTCGCCGCTCAGCCCGTTGCGCACGCTGATCGGCACGTCGCCGTTGCTGCCCGCCAGGGTGCGCAGCCGCGACTGCTCGCTGCCGGTGATGTTGACCATCGCGATCCGGCCGTCGATCGCCTCGGCGACCTGCTGGACGTACGGCGCGGCGGCGCCGGTCCTGCCCCGCCAGGCGGAGGAGGTCAGGCGCAGCAGCGCCAGGTCGAAGACGTCGAGGTCCTGGGCGATGGTGATCGCGGAGGTCAGGTCCGCGCGGGCGCCGACCCTCTTGACGCCCGTGAGGTACTGCTTGGAGAGCTCCGGCTTCCTGGCCTGCTCGGTGTAGGTCAGGCCGGCCCGCGGGACCGGGACGCCCTTGCCGCGCTTGATGGCGTCGAGGGTGACGGGTGCCAGCCAGGGCAGGTCGGCGGCCGTCTCGATCAGGTCGGTGACGTACTCGGGGTCGGGGTCCCAGCGGCGGTGCGGGACGGCGATCACCGTCCTGGCCGGGGCGCCGGGCTCCGAGCTGATCATCGCCGTCTCCGCGATGAACCGCTGGCGGTTCGCCAGCGCCGCGCCGGGGGCGGAGGTGTCGGCGCCGACCGTCTCGCTCAGCGCCGCGTCGGCGACCAGGGCGGTGAGCGGGCCGTTCACGCTCTCCAGGGTCGCCGAGGCGTCGGGGGTGGTGACCGGGGGAGTCGCCGGCGGCAGGTTCAGCTCGTCCAGCAGCACGGTGTCGACGCCGCCGGTGGCCAGCAGGTCCAGCCCGTCGTAGTCGATCAGGCCGCCCACCGGCCAGTTCACGTTTGTGATCACGTCGCGGCCGAGGGCCTGCCTGGCGACGATCGCGGCCGCGGCGATCCCGGTCCGGGTGGCGTCGTCGACGCCGTTGTGGGCGAGGGCCGCCACGTCGGGGTCGCCGTACGGGGTGGCCACCACCGGGTGGTCGGCGACGGCCTCGCGGAAGTCGCTCAGCCACTGGGCGGTCTCGGGGGTCGCGGGGCGCTGCTGGGCGCGGTCCTTGGACCTGACCGCGTGCGGCTCGCCCATGGCCCGCGCGTCGTCGAGCAGGGCGGGGTCGACGATCCAGGTGAGTCCCTTGGCCGACGACGTGTCCTGGGCGATCTTGAGCAGGTCGCCCAGACGCTTGCCGGGGGCCATGGCCGCGGGCAGGCCCTCGTCGACGAACGTGGAGTCGCCGGCCCGGCGCGGCTGGTCGACGATGGGCAGCACCGTGGCGAGCCGGGTGCGGGCCACCCTGGTCTCCCTGGGCATGTACGTCACCGTGGTGCGCAGGTTCCCGACCGTCTGCTGGAAGGAGTCGAGCACCTCGACCATGACCGGGTAGACGCCGAAGGCGGAGAAGCTCAGATCCTGCGGCGTGAAGGCGAACTCCCACGGCAGCTTGCCCGAGGGCGCGATCGGCGCCTGGACGAAGGTCTGCGAGCGCCACGAGCCCGGGAGGGTCTGCCCCGCCCGGTAGGCCTCCATGTCGGCGCGCCGGGCGAACGGCTGGGACGAGTAGCGCATCTGGATGCGCAGGCCGTTCAGGGGCTCGGTGCCGGAGTTGACGAGGGAGCCGGACAGCTTGATCTCGGTGGTCGGGTCACGGGGGGCGTCGGGGCCGATCGCCTCCAGCACGACCTGGAGGCCCGCCCGGTTCGCCGAGGCCGGGACCGGGGTCGTCCGGGCGTTCGCCGTACCCGGAGCGACCACGGCCGCGGGAACGAGCAGCGTGGTGGCGAGGAGGGCGAGGGTCGCGGCCTTGTGGATCACGTGCCGGCCAGGGGTCGAGTACGGCGCACGCCGGTAATGCTATGGCCTAACCGGCGAGGGGAAAGGTCGCCGGTTCTCTGCGGGAGCCGTGCCGGGTCAGGTCGACGACCCTTCCCGATACCAGTGTGAGCAGATGGTCGGCACGTATCAGGAGTGCCGTACGACGCTCCCCGGTGGGCACGTAAACGGGTGTGGCGGTGCGGGTGAGCCGCTCGTCCACCAGCACGGTGAGCGTGGCGGGCAGCAGCAGCGGGCAGACCAGGCCCGAGGCGTAGTCGGTGGCGGAGTTGACGGTGAAGGCCGAGGCCTGCCGGACCCGCCGGGCCTTCAGGATGCCGCCGACCACGCCCGGGCGCGGCGGGGAGCCGACGGAGGTGAGGACCGCCACGGGCTCGCGGCCGATCAGCGTCGTGACCTCCAGGACCGTGACTCCCAGGCAGATCTCGGGACTCGCCGACAGCACCTCGGGGAGTTCGTCCGAGCATGTCATCGCGCGCGGAAGGCGTACGATCTCATGATGGACCTGGTGTGCGAGGAGCCAGCGGTGGATCGCGAGCGCATCCTTCATGTGTGTGCTCCTTGCCTCGACGCACAGTCCCCGAGGTTCCCTGACCGACCGTAACCTGGTGATCGCTTCAGGTGTATCCCCGCAGGGGAACATGTTCCGTAACCGAAGGACCTACCCGGCTTGTCCCTTTCAAATCTGACCCAGAGCCAGCGCCACGGCATGAGCGAGCTGTTCCGGAAGATCGCACCCGTGGCGGACGAGCTCGGCGAGCTCTTCGCCGCCAGGGGGTACCAGATCGCCCTCGTCGGCGGCTCCGTACGCGACGTCTTCCTGGGCCGGATCGGCAACGATCTCGACCTGACCACGGACGCGAGGCCCGAGACGGTCCTGGAGCTCGTCCGCGACTGGGCCGACTCCGTCTGGACGATCGGCATCGACTTCGGCACCGTCGGCGTGCGCAAGGGCGGGTGGCTCCTGGAGGTCACCACCTACCGCAGCGAGTCGTACGACCCCAAGTCGCGCAAGCCCGACGTGGCCTACGGCGACACGCTGGAGGGCGACCTGGCCCGGCGCGACTTCGCGGTCAACGCGATGGCGCTGCGCCTGCCGTCCCGCGAGTTCGTCGATCCGCACGGCGGCCTCGACGACCTGCACGCCAGGGTGCTGCGCACCCCGGGCCCCCCCGAGCGCTCCTTCGGCGACGACCCCCTGCGGATGCTCCGCGCCGCCAGGTTCGCCAGCCAGCTCGGCTTCACCGTCGACCCGGCGGCGCTCGCCGCGATGGGCGCGATGGCCGACCGGATCGACATCGTCTCCGCCGAGCGCATCCGCGACGAGCTGGACAAGCTCATCGGCGGCGACCACCCCCGCGAGGGCCTGCGGCTCCTCGTCGAGTCCGGGCTCGCCGACCACGTGCTGCCCGAGGTGCCCAAGCTCCGGCTGGAGATCGACGAGCACCATCGCCACAAGGACGTCTACGAGCACTCGCTGATCGTGCTGGAGCAGGCGATCGACCTGGAGGAGAGCGGCCCCGACCGGATCCTGCGCTGGGCCGCCCTCCTGCACGACGTGGGCAAGCCGAAGACCCGCCGCCACGAGTCCGGCGGCCGGGTCTCCTTCCACCACCACGAGGTGGTCGGCGCCCAGCTCGCCAAGAAGCGCATGGCGGAGCTGAAGTTCCCCAAGGACGTGGTGGCCGACGTCTCCCGCCTGGTGGAGCTGCACCTGCGCTTCCACGGGTACGGCACGGGCGAGTGGACCGACTCGGCCGTGCGCCGCTACGTCCGCGACGCCGGGCACCTGCTGGAGCGCCTGCACAAGCTGACCCGCGCCGACTGCACCACCCGCAACCGGCGCAAGGCCCAGGCCCTGTCGCAGACCTACGACCAGCTGGAGGAGCGCATCGCCCGGCTGGCCGAGGAGGAGGAGCTCGGCAAGATCCGCCCCGAGCTCGACGGCAACGAGATCCAGGAGCTCCTCGGCGTCCCGCCGGGCCCGGTCGTGGGCCGCGCCTACAAGTTCCTGCTGGAGATGCGCCTCGACCGGGGCGTCCTCGGCAAGGAGGCCGCCGCGGACGCCCTTCGCGAGTGGGCACGGGCGAACGGGGTGGAGGGCGCGGGCGACACCGGTGGTGAGGTGGACCCTGAGCGGCCCTCCTGATCTCGGCGGTCCTGACGGGACCGCCGGGGGCGGGGAGGCGGCCGGACACACGGGCGCGGCCGGGGGCGCGGAGATCGCGCTGCTCGACCGCGAGCACGTGTGGCACCCCTACGCGGCCACTCCCCAGCCGGTGGCGCCGCACGTGGTCTCCCGCGCGGACGGGGTGCGGCTGACGCTCGCCGACGGCCGCGAGCTGGTCGACGGCATGTCGTCCTGGTGGGCGGCTATCCACGGCTACAACCACCCCCGGCTCAACCGGGCGCTGCGGGACCAGCTGGAGGACATGGCGCACGTCATGTTCGGCGGGCTCACCCACGAGCCCGCCGTGCGGCTGGCCGCCACGCTCGCCGCGATGACCGGGCTGCCGAAGGTGTTCCTCGCCGACTCGGGGTCGGTCGCCGTCGAGGTCGCGATCAAGATGGCGTTCCAGCTCACCGGCAGGGGGCGGCTGCTCACGGTGAGGGGCGGCTACCACGGCGACACCTTCGGGGCGATGTCGGTCTGCGACCCGGTCAACGGCATGCACCATCTGTTCTCCGGCGTGCTGCCCGAGCACGTGTTCGCCGACCGGCCGCCGCGCGAGTACGACGAGGGCTACGCGGCCCGGCTGGCGGACCTGGTGGCCCGGCACGCCGGCGAGCTGGCCGCGATCATCGTGGAGCCGGTCGTCCAGGGGGCGGGCGGCATGCACTTCTACCACCCGGCCTACCTGCGGCTGCTCCGCGAGCTGGCCGACGAGCACGGCGTCCTGCTGATCGCCGACGAGATCGCCACCGGGTTCGGCAGGACCGGCGAGCTGTTCGGCTGCGACCACGCCGGGGTCAGGCCCGACATCATGTGCCTGGGCAAGGCCCTGACCGGCGGATACATGTCGATGGCCGCGACGCTGTGCACCGAGCGGGTGGCCGAGGGCGTCGGGGTGCTGATGCACGGGCCGACGTTCATGGGCAACCCGCTGGCGGCGGCCGTCGCGAACGCCTCCCTGGAGCTCCTGCGGGAGCGCCCGTGGCGCGAGGAGGTCGGCCGCATCGAGGCGGGCCTCCTCGCGGGCCTGGCCGGGGCCTCGGAGGCTCCCGGGGTGCGGGACGTGCGGGTCCTCGGCGCGATCGGGGTGATCGAGACCCGCGAGCCCGTCGACGTGCCCGCCGTCCAGGACCTCGTCATGCGGCACGGCGTCTGGCTCCGCCCGTTCGGACGGCTGATCTACGCGATGCCGCCCTACCCGATCGGCGACGACGACCTGGAGAAGGTCACGACGGCGATGACGGCGGCGGCCCGGTCACTGTGAGGGCCGCGCGACGGTGACGGCCCGGCCACTGTGACCGGGCCGCGACGGTGACGACGGTGGCCGGGACGGCCCGGCCCGGTCGCCGCGGTGATCACAGCGACCGGGAAGGCCCGGTCACTGTGAGGGCCACGACGGGGACGACGGCAGCGGCTCGATCACCCGGGGCGGCGTGACGATCCGGTAGACCACCGCGCCCGCGACGTACCCGGCGGTGATGACCGCCAGCACGAGCAGCGACCTGCCGTCCGGCGGGAGCAGCGCCGCGGCCAGGGCCGCGGCCAGCACGTAGCTGCCGTTGAAGAGCATGTCGTAGATGGAGAAGGCCCGGCCCAGGTAGG
Organism: Streptosporangium sp. NPDC002721; assembly: GCF_042888905.1. NCBI lineage: Bacteria > Bacillati > Actinomycetota > Actinomycetes > Streptosporangiales > Streptosporangiaceae > Streptosporangium > Streptosporangium sp. NPDC002721. The sequence continues at coordinate 240,109 of NZ_JBIAQI010000003.1, read as the reverse complement.
CGTCCTGGAGGTCCCGCTGGACGGCGGTGTCGGCGCAGATCTTGATGCTCTGCCCGGCGATGCCGAGGACGAGGCCCGCGACCGCGAACCCCCACTGCTGGAACGGCGCGCAGAGCGCGAGCGTCAGCACCCCGGCGGTGACCAGCATGGCCGGGACCCACCGCTCGATGCCGAAGCGCTCGGTGGCCCACGGCGTGACCAGGATGGCCAGGAAGTAGCCGACCCCCGAGGTGGCGACCACGATGGAGACCGCGTTCAGCGCGTCCTCGGCGTTCTCGGCGAAGTAGTAGCGCGACAGCAGCACGAGCATGGCCGTGCACATGCCGTACATGAACCGGTGGGTCGCCATCGCGCCCATCGCCGCGGCGGCGGCCCGGTGCCGGGCGAGGTGCCGGGCGCCGTCGGCCAGGCCGGTCAGCACGTGGCGCACGGCCTCGCGGGCCTGCGGCCGGGCGGGGTCGTAGGCGGGGCCGAGCAGCCGCCTGCCCATGGTCACGGAGATGAGCGCGCTGAGCCCGAAGACGAGACCGGAGACGACCAGCAGCACCGCCGTGCCCCGGTGGTCGGAGCCGAAGACAGCCCGGAGCAGGTAGCCCGCGCCGATGCCCACGAAGGTGAGCACGGTGCCCGAGGTCGGGGTGACGGCGTTGGCCACCATCAGCCGGTCGGACGGCACGACGTGCGGGAGCGAGGCCCCCAGCGCGGCGAGGAAGAAGCGGTTCACCCCGAGCACGCCGAGCGCGGCGGCGTAGAAGATCCCGTCGGGGGCGTCCGCGGCGACGAGCGCCGCCGCGGCGAGCAGCAGCGCCCCGCGGACCAGCGGCGCGATCACCAGGATCTGCCGCCGCGACCAGCGGTCGATGAACACCCCGACGAAGGGGCCCAGGATCGAGTACGGGAGCAGCAGCACGGCCAGCCCGGCGGCGATCTCCACCGCGCTCGTGCTCTTCTCCGGGCTGAAGAACGCGAACCCGGCCACGGCGAACTGGAAGATCCCGTCGGAGAACTGCGAGACCAGGCGGGTCGCGTACAGCCTCCGGAAGTCCCGACCTTCCAGGACCACGCGTAGATCGGAGATGAATGACACGCGCTCAGCCTATGTGCGACCGCCACGGGCGGGCATCGGGTACATCCCTGATTAGCCAAATGGACATTTCGCACCTTTGCCTACGTATCGCTTAGGGGGCGCGGTAAACCGACATGATCACGTACCCTCGGTCGAGTGACACCTGATGAACACGTTGTGCTCGTCGACACCGAGGGAAACGCGATCGGCACGGCGGCCAAGGCCACGGTGCACGGTCTCGACACGCCCCTCCACCTGGCCTTCTCCAGTTACGTGTTCGACGAGCAGGGACGGGTCCTCCTCTCCCGCCGCGCACTGCACAAGATCACCTGGCCGGGGGTGTGGACCAACAGCTGTTGCGGCCACCCCCTGCCCGGCGAGCCGCTTCCCGGGGCGGTGACCCGCAGGCTCTCCCACGAGCTGGGCCTCGCGGCCGGCCAGGTCGACCTCCTCCTGCCCCGCTTCTCCTACCGCGCGGTCATGGACAACGGCACCGTCGAGCGGGAGCTGTGCCCGGTCTACCGGGTGCTCGTGACCGCGGAGGCGGTGCCCAACGCCGACGAGGTCGACGACGTCCGCTGGATGCCGTGGAAGGAGTTCACCGACGGGGTGCTCGGCGACCGCCTGGCGATCTCCCCCTGGTGCCGCGAACAGGTCCCCCAGCTGGTCGAGCTCGGCGCCGACCCGCTCACCTGGCGGGCCGCCGACCCGGCCGACCTCCCACCCGCCGCCCGCTGCTGACGCGACGTTCTCCCGTCCCGGCGGTGTGAGGGTCTCTCACACCGCCGGCCGTTCCACGGCGAGCCCCCGGTCCGGCGCCTTTCCGCGTGTCCGGACGTCGGCTACCGCGCCTGCCCGATCAGCAGCTGGAGCCACATCTCGCGGGCCTCGCGGTGCGTCCACCGCCCGGCGAAGGCGTGCTCTGTCGGCCTGCCCTGGATCACCCTGTGGATCAGGTAGGTGCCGCCGCAGGCGATCAGCTCGAAGTAGACCGCCCGGCAGGCGCACGTGTGCTCCAGCACGCGGTACGGTCCCGGCGCCAACGCCTCCCAGTCGAGTGCCCGGCGGCCCGGGGCGACGCGTACGGGATGCGGACTGATGCCGGGGCAGGTCCATTCATCGCGGGCCTCCAGATCACCGCTCAGGGCGTCGGGGGTGGTCGGCATCCGGAGCTCCTCAGACCGGCCCGGCGTGATCGGTCATGAGTTCGTCGGCGAGCGGCGGCACGGCGGTGAGGCTCCTGCCGCGCAGGATCGCGTGGTGCCCGGCGAGTTGTTCGGCGGCGGCGGGCAGCGTCAGCTCGGAGCTGAGCACGGGTGCGCCGGAGTCGCTGGGCCCGGGGCCGGTCCACCAGAACCTCTCACCGTCGGTGTAGGCCAGGAGCCCGCGATAGAGGGACACGACGGCGTTGCCGGAGCGCAGCGTGTGGACGTCGGCCGAGATGCCGTACACCTCGCTGAGCACGAGGGTCAGCTCCGTGGCCCGCGCGACGGCTCGGCTCTCGGTGTCGGTCGACGGCGCGGCGGCGCGTGTTCGGGAAGGAGACACGCCGCCGCGCCCGCTCATGGGGTCGCCCCGCGGTGGGATCGCGTTCATGCCGCGACCTCCCGCCAGGGCTCGTGCCGTCGCGCCGGAGGGGCGTCCGGGGAGCGGCCCCGGCCGGGGGCGGCGGCGGGCCCCGGCCGGAGGGTCCGGTGGTCGAGGAGGGAGAGTGGCGGCCGGGCGTTCGAGAGGGCGGTGCCTGGAGGCGGTGCGCCGTGCTCGTACGCGCGGGCTGTGGTGCGGGCCCGGCGGCGGGAGAGGGGGTCGCGGGCGAGCGCCAGGCGGATCGCGCGGTTCTCCCGCGTCTCGACCGGCCGGTACGGGCGGGGGGCTGACGTCGCTGGGCGGCGGGTGTCGGTGCGTCCGGCGGGCCGGGTGCGCGTCGGCGTCGCCTCGGGCTCGGCCTGGCGGGGTGCGGGCACGAGCGGAATCGGCTGCGCCGGGATCTCGCGGGCGGGCTCGAAGGTCGGCAGGGTCCGGCCGAGGCCGAGACGGCGGCGCGTGTCGAGGCGCTCGGCCATCAGCGCGTCGGTCGGCGGCGCGTACTCGTGGTCGGCGACCTGGCCGGGGCAGCCGTGCGCGTAGGGCGCGTGCCTGCAGTCGGCACAGCCCATCGGCATGGGCGGGGTCACGGTGAAGCAGTCGCAGGAGACTTCTCTCGCTGTTGGCCGATCGAGGACGGCATTAGGGTTGCTCATGGGTCAGGACCACCTCCTGATCAAGGGCCCGTCCGGACGTCGCAAGCGCCGGGCGGGTCCGCTTTGAAAGTGTCGTAGGACACTAGACGTTAAGGGAGGTCACGACGGCCGTCAAGGAAATGGCGTACGACACTTAGGTAGGGTGTTTCTTATGCACATAGATCAGCATTCGCCTGCACGTCGCATAGCGGCCGAACTACGGGCCGACATCACTGCTGGCCGCTTGCCCGCAGGTGCGAAGCTGCCATCCGTTCGTGATCTCGCCGATCGCCACAGCGTGTCCCGCAACACGGCGAGCAAGGCGTTGATCCTGCTCAAGACAGAAGGATTGGTGGTCACCCGGCACGGCTCGGGTGCCTATGTACGCGAGTCACATCCGATTCGCCGCCTCGGACCGGACCGTTACGCCCGGCATCGCTGGGAGCGGACCACGGTCGAGGTGTTCGCCACCGAGCATTCGGAAAGCGAATCGGCCCAGCAGCAGGGACATCAGACGCAAGATGTCTCCCTGGTCGCCGCCGACGAGCTGACCGCCGCCGCGCTCGGCGTCGAGGTCGGATCTTCCGTGTACGAGCGGGCCCGCGTCATGACCCGCGACAACGTCCCCACTCATACGATGACCTCCTACTACCGTCCCGGCGACGTCGAAGGCACGCCCCTGGTCGACCCTTCACCGGGAATCGCCGGGCAAGGCGGCGGGTTCCGGGTGCTGGCCGACAAGGGCCTCTCGCCCCATGAGATCGCCGAAGAACTCCATGCTCGAATGCCCACGGCCGACGAGACACTACTTCTCGATCTTCCGTCAGGCGAACCTGTCGTCGAGGTGCGCCGGGTGACTCGCACAGCCGACGGCCAGGTGGTCGAGTACGCCCGGGGCGTGCACGCGGCGAGCCGGTTCGTATGGTCGTACGCCTTCACCATCCCGGACTGATGCCTTCCTTGTGAGGCACACGACGTGCGCCCCTGTGTCGTTTACGCGTGCCCTCGTACAGCGCGGCGGCGTACGACTGGACACTGTGACCGCCGGGTAGGCGATCGGGCATGACCCGAACCGACTACTACAACGATCCCAACGCCCCCGCGCCGAACTCCGTCGTGCCCGGAGGTTCCGCGGTAGTGATCGACGACTCGGGGCGTGTTCTTTTGCACCGCCGGCGCGACAGCGGGCTGTGGGCCCTGCCCGGCGGAGTGATGGACCTGGGTGAGACCATCGCCGACGCCGTGGCCCGCGAGGTCCGCGAGGAGACCGGCGTGACCGTGGAAATCACCGGCGTCGTCGGTATTTACAGCGACCCCCAGCACGTGATCGCCTACAGCGACGGCGAGGTCCGCCAGCAGTTCAACGTCTGCCTCCGCGCCCGGCCGGTGTCGGGCACGGCTCACGCGACGGACGAGGCGAGCGAAGTACGGTGGGTGTCTCCCGCGGAACTCGACGCACTCGACATGCACCCCACGCAGCGACTGCGCATCGGTCACGCTCTCGACGAGTCTCGCGTTCAGCCGTTCCTCGGTTGAACGATCCGGCGCCACATCGACGCCTTCACCCGCATCCGGCCGACGACGTGGACGCGCTCATCTTCCTGTGGATGGCGGGACACGCAAGAAGGGAGTACCGCCGGTCGTCTGACCGGCGGTACTCCCTTCTTGTCGGCCTTGTTCGCCCCGGGCCGAGGGGGTCTTGCCGCTCGACGACGGAAGGTCAGCGCTCGACCTCGCCGCGGATGAACCTCTCCACGTACTCACGCGCCTCGTCGTCGGAGTACTGCTCCGGCGGCGACTTCATGAAGTACGAGGAGGCGGACAGGATCGGGCCGGAGATGCCCCGGTCAAGGGCGATCTTGGCGGCGCGCACCGCGTCGATGATGATGCCGGCGGAGTTGGGGGAGTCCCAGACCTCCAGCTTGTACTCCAGGTTGAGGGGAGTGTCGCCGAAGGACCTGCCCTCCAGGCGCACGTACGCCCACTTGCGGTCGTCGAGCCACGGCACGTGGTCCGACGGGCCGATGTGCACGTCGGCCTTCTGCATCTCGTGCGGGATCTGCGAGGTGACCGACTGGGTCTTGGAGATCTTCTTGGACTGCAGGCGCTTGCGCTCCAGCATGTTCATGAAGTCCATGTTGCCGCCGAAGTTCAGCTGGTACGTGCGGAGCAGCTCGACACCGCGGTCCTCGAACAGCTTGGCCATCACGCGGTGCGTGATGGTCGCGCCGACCTGCGACTTGATGTCGTCACCGACGATCGGGACGCCGGCGTCGACGAACTTCTGGGCCCACGTGGGGTCGGAGGCGATGAACACCGGCAGCGCGTTGACGAACGCGACCTTCGCGTCGAGGGCGCACTGGGCGTAGAAGCGGTCGGCCTCCTCCGAGCCCACCGGCAGGTAGGAGACGAGCACGTCGACCCTGCTGTCCTTGAGGACCTGGACGACGTCGACCGGCGCCTCGTCGGACTCCTCCACCATCTCCCGGTAGTACTCGCCCAGACCGTCGTAGGTGGGGCCGCGCTGCACCGTGACGCCGAGCGGCGGCACGTCGCAGATCTTGATCGTGTTGTTCTCCGAGGCCACGATCGCCTCGGACAGGTCGCGCCCGACCTTCTTGGCGTCCACGTCGAACGCCGCGACGAACTCCACGTCACCGACGTGGTAGTCGCCGAACTTGACGTGCATCAGGCCCGGCACCCGGGCACCGGGGTCGGCGTCCCGGTAGTAGTGCACGCCCTGAATGAGCGACGTGGCACAGTTGCCTACACCGACAATGGCTACGCGCACCGAACCCATGGCACTCGCTCCCCTTTGTTGTCTTCAGTGGTCAGTTCTCTTCCGGGGTGGCGTGCCGCCCCGTCGTGCCCGCCCCGGGCGCGGGCGCCCGGGACGTCTCATCTCGCGCGGGCCGGCGTTCCCCCTCCGGCGGCGACGCTCGCCGTTCGGTGGCGATCAGCTCATTCAACCAGCGCACTTCGCGTTCGACCGACTCCAGACCGTGACGCTGGAGCTCGAGGGTGTAGCTGTCCAGCCGTTCGCGCGTACGGGCGAGTGCCGTGCGCACGGCGTCCAGACGCTCCTCGAGCCGGCTGCGGCGACCTTCGAGGATGCGCAGGCGCACCTCGGCCTCGGTGTGCCTGAAGAAGGCGAAGTGGACGCCGAAGCTCTCGTCCTCCCAGGCGGAAGGGCCCGCCTGGGTGAGGAGTGCCTGCAGGCGTTCCTTGCCCTCCGCTGTCAGCTTGTAGACGATCTTCGAACGGCGGCCGGGGAGCACGATGGCGCTGTCGGCGGCCGTGGTGGCCGCGGCGGCGTCGCCGTCTTCGACGATCAGCCCGTCGGTGAGCAACTGACGGAGGCACGGATAGAGGGAGCCGTAGGAGAACGCCCGGAACATGCCGAGCAGGGCGTTGAGCCGTTTGCGCAGCTCATAGCCGTGTAGCGGGGTCTCGTGCAACGACCCGAGCACGGCCAGCTCCAGCACGCCGCCTCGTCCGCCGGCCACTGGAAACCACCACCTCTCGCGTCGATGTATCGAACCGATACATCGACAGGATACGTCCATTCAACATAAGGCTGCAATCAGCGACTTTCCCAAGAGGTTGGGAGCAAACCGCAAAAAGCCGTAGTCTGGCGCGTATGTGGTCACAGCAGGCGGTGGTGGGACACGGCCCCCGCACGGCGTGGACCGCTTTTCAATACCGGGAATCCCGCGTCAGCGTGGGAGAGGTCTGCCAAGGTTGTTGCCCGAACCACCTGACGATCTCGTTCGTCCCCGGTAACGGAGATCCACCCGGATAGGCCGGCTACCAGTGAGCCAAGGCGGCGAGATCTCCGGCGACCAGGAGGTAGTCTCGCCCGCCTGCACGCCGTCGTAGACCCCGATGACCGAACGAGGACGCGTGAGTTACAGCCACAGCAATGACCCGGAGTCGGACGGGCGCCAGGAAGGCGCCGACGGGTCGGCTCGTCAGGGGCGGCGCCGTCGCTCAGGCCCAGGAGCCGCTCCCCGTGCAGTTCCCCCTCCGCAAAACCCCCAAACTGGAGCGAGCTGGGATTCTTCCCAGCACGCACCGCAGGCCGGACCACCGCCGCGGGCGGGAGCCGATCCCCGGACGGCGATGATGCCCCAGCAGGGCGGGATGCCCTACTCCGGCGGCGCGTCCCAGCAGCCCGGCGGACCGCCCCGGCGCGACGCGGGCGCCCCCGGCGGCATGCCTCCGCGCGGCCCCGGTGGCCCGGGCGGCCCCGGCGCTCCCGGTGGAGCGCCCCAGCGCGGTCCCGGCGGCTCCGGCGGTCCCGGCGCCCCCGGCGAGGCGCGCCGCCGCGACACCGACCCGACTGGCCGCCGCGCCGAGGCCGCCTTCGAGGACACCCAGTCGATGCTCGCCGCCCAGGCGGGCGGCGGGCGTTCCGCCGGTCCGAGGCCGGGCGAGGGCGGGCGCAGGCGCCGCGGGCGCGGCGCGGGCGGTCCCGTCCCGGGCGGACCGGGAGGCCCTGAGGGCCCAGGGGGGCCCGGGGGAGACGGCCCCGATGACGACGAGCCCAAGGCCAGGAGGTGGACGCGCTTCCTGCCCAACTGGAAGATCGTCATGGCCAGCTTCGTGGTGCTCAGCGCCGGCGTCTTCGGCATGATCGCGGTCGCCTACGCCAACACCCCCATCCCCTCGGCCACGCAGGCCAGCGCGGACGACCGGGGCAGCGTGATCTACTACCGCGACAAGAAGACCCCGATCGCGCGGCTCGGCGTCCAGCGCGTCCCGGTGAAGCTCAAGCAGATCCCCATGCACGTCCAGGACGCGGTGATCGCCCTGGAGAACCAGACCTTCCGCACCGACAGCGGCATCGACCTCGCGGGCATGGCCCGCTCGGTCTGGAGCACCGTGAGCGGTACCCAGCTCCAGGGCGCCTCGACCATCACCCAGCAGATGGCGCGCGGTTACTACGAGGGCCTCAGCCAGGAGGTCTCGATCCAGCGCAAGATCAAGGAGATCTTCGTCTCGGTCAAGCTGAGCAAGGAGAAGACCAAGGACGAGATCCTGGAGGAGTACTTCAACCTCATCTACTTCGGTCGTGGCGCGCACGGCATCCAGGCGGCCGCGAAGACGTTCTTCGGCAAGAACGTCGGCCAGCTGACCGTGCCGGAGGGCGCCTACCTGGCCGCCCGGGTCCAGAACCCGAGCGCCTTCGACGTCCAGGAGAAGAAGGGCGACTACTCCGCGATCAAGTGGCGGTTCGGCGCCGCGCTCAAGAACATGGCGGAGATGAACCCCGCCGCGTACGGCAAGTACGCGGGAAGCTCCTTCGACGACCTGAAGTTCAAAGAGATCTCGGTCGGGAACACCAACAAGGGCCTCAAGGGCTACATGATCAACATCGTCCTCCGGGAGCTCGAGGAGCGGCACATCACCGAGGAGGAGTTGAAGACCGACGGCTACAAGGTCTACACCACCTTCGACGAGAAGATGATGAAGGAGGCGCAGAAGGCGGTGAAGGCCCGCACCGCGGGGCTGGACCGGACCATCCACGCCAGGCTCGCCTCGGTGGACCCGAAGAACGGCCGGGTGCTCGCCTTCTACAGCGGCGACGACTTCGTCAACGACTTCAACAACCGCGCCTTCGACTCCACCAAGCAGGCGGCGTCGGCGTTCAAGCCCTACGTGCTCGCGGCCTGGCTGGAGAACGACAAGTCGCTCGACAGCCTCGTCGACGGCATGAAGACGATCAAGATGCCTGGCACCACCCCGATCAGCAACTCGGGGAACCAGGCGTTCGGGCCGATCGACATGGTCAGGGCCATGGCCAGCTCGGTCAACACCGTCTTCGTGCAGATGGGCGAGGAGGTGACCCTCGAGGAGGTGGCGAGGATCGCCAAGGAGGCGGGGGTGGGCGAGACCACCAAGCACAACCCCCTTTACAAGCGCAAGAACGCGGTCGACTACGCGGTCGAGGAGCAGAAGTACCAGGTCACCATCGGCAGCGCCTCGGTCACCGCGGTCGAGCAGGCCGCCGGTTACGGGATCTTCGCCAACGAGGGCAAGCACTACGACTGGCACACCGTCACCAAGGTGACCACGGTCGACGGCGGCCTCGTGCTCCCCGAGCAGATCATCGAGAAGCAGGTCATCACCCCCGAGACCGCGGCCGACACGACCGTCGCGCTGCAGCAGGTCGTCAGGAGCGGCACCGGCGGCGCCGCCAACCTCGGCACGCGGCCGGTGGCCGGCAAGACCGGCACGAACAACGGCTACAAGGACGCCTGGTTCGTCGGCTTCACCCCGCAGATCGTCACCGCGGTCGGCATGTCCAACGACGTGCCCTACAACAGGGCCGGGACGCGCAAGCTCAAGGTCGACAAGTACGGCTTGCCGAACAGGAAGCTCAAGGACGAGCAGATCCTCTGGAAGGAGCAGCCCATGCCCGAGTTCATCGGCGGTGGCGGCACTCCGACCCAGATCTGGCACGACTACATGCAGGCCGTGACCGCCAAGGACGAGGTCCTGCAGTTCCCGCCGAGGGCCAACACCGGCACGCGGAACAACCTGGTCACGCCCACGCCGACGCCCACCCCGACGATGACGGTGGAGGACGACAACCCCTTCCCCGAGAACGGCGACGACGGCGGCTGGCCGAACGACAACGACGGCGGCGAGCAGGGCGAGCCCGAGGGCCGCGAGTGCCTGCCCTGGGACGGCTCGTGCGACGTCGGCAACGACAGCCCGGACAACGAGCTGCCGAACGGTGATCTGGGGCAGAACGGCGGCGCGCTGGGCGTCGCACCCGGCTCGTCGACCGCGGCCGTGGTCCCGACACCCTCGGCGAGCGGACGACGTCCCTGATGAAGAACCTCCTGTCGCCGCGGAGCCCGCTGCCCGAGTTCGGCACCCGGGCCATCCCGTACGTGCCCCTGGCCCTGTTCGCGGGGCTGGGGGCGGTCCTGGCCTGGTTCTGGAAGTGGCCGTGCCGCGTCGACGGGGCGTGGAACCACGGGACCCTGCAGTTCACGAACTTCTGTTACACCGACATCTATCCCCTGTGGTGGAACGAGAAGCTCAACGAGGGCAAGATCCCCTATTTCGACTATCCGGTCGAGTACCCCGTCGGCATCGGCGGGATCATGGAGTTCTTCCGCCGGATCGTCACCCCGATGAGCGACCAGGGGACGGCGTTCTACGACCTCACCGTCATCCTCATGGCGCTCTGCCTGGTCGTCGGCGTGCTGCTGATGGCCACGCTGGCCGGTCCCGCCAGGCGCTGGGACGCGCTCTGGTACGCCCTGGCCCCCGCGCTGATCCTCACCGCGTACATCAACTGGGACCTGGCGGCGAACGCCCTCGCGCTGGGCGCGCTGCTGGCCTGGTCGAAGCGGAGGCAGTGGCTCGCGGGCATCCTGCTCGGCCTGGCGATCGCCACCAAGTTCTACCCGCTGATGTTCCTCGGCCCGCTGTTCCTGTTGACGCTGCGCACCGGCAAATGGATGCCGTTCCTCAAGACGATCGGCGGCGTCGCGGGCGCCTGGCTCGTCGTCAACGTGCCGATCATGGTCTTCGCCTTCGACGGCTGGAAGAGGTTCTACGTCTTCAGCCAGGAGCGCCCGGCCGACTGGGGCTCCATCTGGTACTTCTTCAACCAGAAGCAGTGGCCGATCCTGGGCGACTCCGAGCTCCTCGACAAACTGGGCATCGTCTCGCTCGCCGCGTTCTGCCTGGCGATCGCCGTGATCACCCTGACGGCCAGGACGCGTCCCCGCCTGATGCAGCTGTGCTTCCTCACCCTGGCGGCGTTCATGCTGACCAACAAGGTGTGGTCGCCGCAGTACGTGCTCTGGCTGATCCCCTTCGCGGTGCTGGCCAGGCCGGGCTGGAAGCCGATCGCGCTCTGGCAGCTCGCCGAGTGCTGGTACTTCTTCGCGATCTGGCTCTATCTCGTCGGCATCCAGCCGGGCAACGAGGCGCTGGGCATCGCGGGTGACACCTACTTCACCGCCGTGTGGGGCCGCGCGATCACCATCCTGATCATGATGGCGTTCGTCGTACGGGACATCTTCGTCCCGGACAAGGACGTGATCCGCCAGGACGGGACCGACGACCAGGCGGGTGGCGTATTCGACGGGGCACCCGACCGCTTCCGGCTCGCGCTCGCCTAGCGCCGGGGACGGGACCGTTCGCCGGACGCGGGCGTCCGGCGGGGGGGCCGTCGAAGTGACAGGGGTGAGCGTCCGGCGGGTTCGCCGAGGCGCGAGGTGCGAGGCCGGGCGTCCGGTGGGTTCGCCGAGATGGCGGGACTGAGCGTCCGGTGGGTTCGCCGCGGTGGCGGGGGTCGGGCCGGGGGCGTTCGTCGAGATGGCAGGAGACAGGGTGGGTCTGTTCAGCGAGCGTCCGAGTCTGGCGGTCCGCCGAGATGATCCGGGACAATCCGAGCTTGTGACCACTGCTCCCGCTCCCCCGCGCGAGACCCCTCCGCGCGACACCGCGACGGAGGGGCTGCTGCTCTGGCTGGCCTCCCGCCTGGGAATCGTCGTCCTGGTCGTCGTCGGGGCCCAGGCGCTGATGGAGGGGGACGCCGTACCGAAGCCGTTCCTGGAGCGCTGGCGCAACTGGGACGCGAACCTCCTCATCGTCATCGCCGAGCACGGCTACGACGGCGTCCCGGGCAGCGAACCCGACAAGGGGCTGCCCGCCTTCTTCCCCGGGATGCCGCTGATGCTCCGCGCGGTGCATCTCGTGATCGACGACTGGACGCTCGCCGGCCTGCTGATCTCCCTGGTGGCCGGTGCCGTCGCGATGGCGGCGCTCGCCAGGCTGGCCGAGTTCGAGGGGCCGGAGGGAACCGGCCGGCGCGCGGTGCTGGCGCTGCTGCTCTGGCCGATGGCGGTGTTCCTGTTCGCGGGCTACAGCGAGTCGCTCTTCCTCGCCTTCGCCGTCCCCGCCTGGCTGGCGGCGCGCCAGGGCCGCTGGCCGCTCGCCGCGGCCCTGGCGGCGGGCGCCTCCTGCGTGCGCATCACCGGCCTGTTCCTCGCCGTCGCGCTGATCGTGGAGTTCCTCGTCCGCAGGCAGCCCCTGCGGCGGGCGGGGTGGCTGCTGCTCCCGTTCGTGCCGCTGGGGCTCTACTCCGCCTACCAGTACTCCCGTACGGGTGACTGGCTGGCCTGGAAGACCGCGCAGGAGGCCGGCTGGGGGCGCCACATGGTGTGGCCCTGGGAGTCGCTGATCACGACCTTGGGCGCGGCCGCGGGCGACGGGCGGTCCGGCTGGGCGTTCCGGCTGGAGATCGCGGGAGCGATCGTCGGGGTGGTGCTCGTGCTGGTCCTGCTCTATCTACGGAGATGGAGCGAGTTCGTCTACGTGGGGCTCCAGGTGGGCGCCCTGCTGTGCTCCGCCTACTATCTGTCGGTCCCGCGCTCGGCGCTGCTGTGGTGGCCGCTCTTCATCCTGATCGCCAAGGTGAGTAGCGGGCCGGCGCCGTGGCGAAGATGGATCATCGTCGTCTACGCCCTGGTGGTGGGCCCGTTGATGGCGCTCAACGTGTTGATCTTCGCCGACGGCGCCTGGGTGGGCTGAACGGCGGGGATCGCTCCTTACCCACTCTTCGGGAAAAGTAATCCCATGAAGTTATCCACAGGCTGTGGACACGCCCTGGAGCCCTGCGCCCTCTGGAGCCTCGTCCCAGGGCTTCGTCCTAGAGCTTCGTCCTGAGGAAGGCGATGTCCTCGGCCTGGCCGTCGAAGGGGGTCTCCACCACGATCGGGGCGTTCGCGCTCCGGCAGACCCCCAGGATGAGCTCGGGGTCGATCTGGCCCGCGCCGAGGCTCGCGTGCCGGTCGGCGCCGGAGTCGAAGGCGTCGCGAGAGTCGTTGCAGTGGATCAGGTCGATCCTGCCGGTGATCGCCATGACCCGCTCGACCACGTCCGCCAGGTCCTCGCCGCCCGCGTGGGCATGGCAGGTGTCGAGGCAGAAGCCCACGTCGAAGCCGTCGAGCGCGTCCCACAGCCGGGCGACGCGCTCCAGCTTGCGCGCCATCGCGTTGCCGCCGCCCGCGGTGTTCTCGATGAGCACGGGGACCTCGTGCTCCTCCAGGCGCTCGAACACCTTGCGCCAGTTGTCGAAGCCCTTCTGCGGGTCGTCCCCGGCGCCGACGTGCCCGCCGTGGACGATCAGGCCCCGGGCGCCCAGCTCGGCCGCCGCCGCGAGGTGCGCGCCCAGCAGCTTGCGGCTGGGGATGCGGACCCGGTTGTTGGCCGTCGCCACGTTGATCACGTAGGGGGCGTGGACGTAGACCTCCACGTCCGAGTTCTTGATCTCCCGCGTCTTCTCGCCGATGACCGGGGCCTTCCACCCCTTGGGGTCACCGAGGAAGAACTGCACGACCTCGGCGTTGCGCGCCCTGGCATGCGCCAGCGGGTCGTCCTGGTCGACATGAGCTCCGATAAGCGGCATGTATCCGAGAGTAGCCGTTTCAACGCCGAGGGCCGGGGCAGTCGCAGGTCGCGCCCCACCGCCCGCCCCCACGGGCCAACCCCAAGGAGTTCCAAGTGGCTGCTCGCTATCGCAGAGGGATCAGTCTCATCGGCCTCATCTACATCCTGATCGGCATCTACGTCGCCTGGGTGTACGACTACATCACCCCCGCACTCCTGAAGGACATCGCCGAGGCACTGCTCGCGGTCTTCCTGTGGTTCCTCATCCTGCTGGGCGTCGACCTGCGCCTGGCCGGTTAGCCGTCGCCCGTCCGCGTACCGCTCGCCGGCCCGGTTCTTCCGGCCCGGCCCTCCCGGCCCGCGCGGCCGGGCCCCCGCCGGTGTGGCCCTCGGCAGGTTCGGGACCCTACGGGAGGAAACCCCCGTGGCGGATGCCGAAGGCCACACCGACGAACGAGGCCACGATGCCCACGATGTTCAGCGCGCGTTCAGAGGTCGTCGCGGAGACGTACTGGGAGTAGAGCCCGCCGATGAACCCCAGCACCCCCAGGAACGACGCGACGGAGTGCGCGGAGGGGATGAGCCCTGCCACGAAGGCGATCAGCCCGCAGACGATCGTGCAGACGCTCAGCACGTTCTCCAGGGGGTGGCGCCGCCCGTCGCTGTTCAGCCTGAACCGGGAGGGCACGCTTCGCCCCTTCCCGGACGCGGGTGACATCCTCACCGCCCCCTCTCCCCTGTTTCCCCTGATGGGGACGTGCCCGGCGAGGTGACGGCCCAACCCTTGCCGGACTGGTAGGCTGGCACGGCTACGTCGAATGGGTGTGTCATGGCCCACCCTCCACCCCGAGCGCCGAAATGGGAACCCGGGGTGAAGTACGTCAGCGTCCTCCTGTCACGGCACGGTGTCGTGACCGCAACAGTCCAGAGGAGGTTGGAAGTCAGCATGCGCCGTTACGAAGTGATGGTCATTCTTGACCCCTCGCTCGATGAGCGTACGGTCGCCCCTTCCCTCGACCAGTTCCTCACGGTCGTCCGCAACGACGGCGGCACCGTGGAGAAGGTCGACGTGTGGGGTCGCCGCAGGCTGTCCTACGACATCGCGAAGAAGCCCGAGGGCATCTACGCCGTCATCGACCTGAGCGCCGAGCCCGCCACGGTCAAGGAGCTCGACCGGCAGATGAACCTCAACGAGGGAATCCTGCGCACCAAGGTCCTGCGCCCGGACGTGCACTAATCTCCGGCTTTTTGTCGGACGGCAGCCGTACTCTGAGCCGATAACCAGCGAAGGCCGCAGGAAGGGCAGCGCTAGCCATGGCAGCAGGCGACACCACGATCACCATCGTCGGCAACCTCGTCGACGATCCGGAGCTGCGCTTCACCCCCACGGGGCAAGCGGTGGCCCGGTTTCGCATCGCGTCCACTCCGAGGTTCCTCGACAAGACGACCAACGAGTGGAAAGACGGCGAAGGCCTGTTCCTGACCTGCAACGTGTGGAGGCAGGCGGCAGAGAACGCCGCCGAGAGCCTCCAGCGCGGCATGCGGGTCATCGTTCAGGGACGGCTCCGCCAGAGGTCTTACGAGACCAAGGAAAACGAGAAGCGCACCGTCTACGAGGTCGAGGTCGACGAGGTCGGCCCCTCCCTGAGAAACGCGACCGCCAAGGTCAACAAGACCGCCCGTCAGGGCGGTGGCGGCGGCGGCTTCGGTGGCGGCCCCGCCAACGACCCGTGGGCCTCCGCGGCGCCGGCCGCACCGCAAGGTGGCGGCTTCGGCGGCGGCGGTGGCAACAACTACGGGGGCGGCGGCGGTCAGCAGCAGCAGGGTGGCGGCGGTTTCGGCGGCGGCGACTTCAGCGACGAACCGCCCTTCTAGGGACGCTCCTCCGGGACGGCCGCGATCGCGTCCGAAATCCCAGTCCATATCCGCGACGACCATTCCCGCCTGACGGCGGGGCTCTGAAAGGAGCACCACGATGGCCAAGCCGGCACTGCGCAAGCCCAAGAAGAAGGTTTGCCTGTTCTGCCACGACAAGATCTCCTACGTCGACTACAAGGACACGGCGCTGCTTCGGAAGTTCATCTCCGACCGCGGCAAGATCCGTGCCCGCCGGGTGACGGGCAACTGCACCCAGCACCAGCGTGACGTGGCGACCGCTATCAAGAACGCTCGTGAGATGGCGCTCCTGCCGTACATGAGCACCGCGCGCTAAGGAGGTCCGGACAGATGAAGCTCATTCTCACCAGTGAGGTCACCGGCCTCGGCGCCCCCGGCGACATCGTCGAGGTCAAGAGTGGCTACGGCCGCAACTACCTGCTTCCCCGCGGCTTCGCGATCCTCTGGACGCGCGGCGGCGAGAAGCAGATCTCCTCGATCAAGAAGGCCCGTGACGCCCGCGAGATTCGCGACCTCGGCACCGCCAAGGAAGTCGCCGGCCAGCTGCAGGCCCTGAAGGTGGTCCTGAAGACGAAGGCCGGCGAGTCCGGCCGCCTCTTCGGCTCCATCACCACGGGTGACGTCGCCGACGCCGTCAAGGCCGCCGGTGGCCCCCTGCTCGACCGCCGTCGCATCGAGATCGCCTCCGCGATCAAGAGCCTCGGTTCCCACCGGGTCAGCGTCAAGCTGCACCCGGAGGTCTCCGCGTCCCTCGATGTCGAGGTCGTCGCGGCCTGACAGGCCCCATGTGACGAGGGCCCCTCCCCGCTCGGGGAGGGGCCCTCGTCCTTTCCGGGCCCATGAGTTCGGGAGGCCGGCGGGGACCGTCCTGCCCGGTCTCAGGCCGGGTCTGGAAACCGGTGAAAAACCCTCTTTTCCGCCGGGGAAATTTCATATTCTGATACCCCGTTACCCCAGGTCACTGCGAGTACATACAATTCGGGAACCGTTGCTTCGCCCTGGAGGTTTTGTCATGGTCCGTCCCTCGACGCTGTTCGCGCTCGGTGCCCTCGCGGCGACCGCGGTAGCCTGTGCGCCGGCCTCGGAAACGACGACCCAGGCGAGCCCCACGTCCTCAAGCGCCTCCACGGCTCCCGGTGCCTGCACCAAGGACGGCCTCGCGCTGAAGACCCCCGGCAAGCTGACCATCGGCACCGACAAGCCCGCCTTCGACCCGTGGTTCAGCGACGACGACCCGGCCAACGGCAAGGGCTTCGAGAGCGCGGTCGCCTACGCGATCGCGGGCCAGCTGGGCTTCACCAGGGACAACGTCACCTGGGCCACGGTGAAGTTCGACTCCGCGTTCGCGCCGGGCGCCAAGCAGTTCGACTTCGACGTCAACCAGGTCTCGGTGACCCCCGACCGGGCCAAGGTCGTCGACTTCAGCAAGGGCTACTACACGGTCAAGCAGGCCGTGGTCGCGCTGGACGGCTCCAAGGTCGCCTCCGCCACCGACCTGGCGGGCCTGAAGGACGCCAAGATCGGCGTGCAGATCGGCACCACCTCGCTGCAGGCGGTCAAGGACGTCATCAAGCCGTCGTCCGAGCCCAACGTCTACAACGAGCAGATCGACGCCGTCAACGCGCTGAAGAACAAGCAGGTCGACGCCGTGGTGGTGGACCTGCCCACCGCCTTCTACGTGACCGCGGCCCAGGTCGAGAACTCCAAGATCGTCGGCCAGTTCGGCACGGCCTCCGGGGAGCCCGAGGTCTTCGGCGCGGTCTTCGAGAAGGGCAGCCCGCTGGTGAGCTGCGTCGACGAGGCCATCGACAAGCTGACCGCCTCCGGTGAGCTGGCGAAGATCGAGACCGAGTGGCTCGGCTCCGCCGCGGGCGCACCGGAGCTGAAGTGACCCTGGGGCACCACCCTCCGACGTCGTCCACGCCCGGAACCGCGGTCACAGCCGATGTCTCGTCGCGGGCGTGGAGCGCGTACGGTCCGCGCCACGGCGGCGCCCGATGAGGGACGACGAGCGCCTGCGGGTCCCGGCCGGCTGGGAGAAGAGCGAGCGGCAGGTCGAGCGGGAGCGGCTGCGCAGGAGGTCGTCGGTCCGTTCGGGCTCCGTCGCGACGGTCTCGACGATCCTCGTGATCGTCCTGCTGCTCTGGCTCTTCACCGCCTCGCCCGGCTGGCCCCGGGTGCGCGACACGTTCTTCGACCTCGACCAGTTCGTCGAGGCCCTGCCGGACGTGCTGGACGGGTTCCTGCTCAACATCAAGATCTTTCTGATCGCCGAGCCGCTCATCCTCGTGGTGGGAATGCTCGTCGCGCTGGCCCGCAACCTCACGGCGCCGGTGTTCTTCCCGCTGCGCGCCCTGGCGGTGATCTACACCGACGTCTTCCGGGGCGTGCCCACGATCCTCGTCATCTATCTCGTCGGCTTCGGGCTGCCCGCGCTCGGCCTGCAGGGCACGCCGACGGACCTCGCGACGCTGGGCATCATCGCGCTCACCCTCTCGTACGGCGCGTACGTGGCGGAGGTCTTCCGGGCCGGCATCGAGTCGGTGCACCCCAGCCAGCGGGCCGCGGCCCGGTCCCTCGGGCTGAGCCACGGCCAGACCATGCGCCACGTGGTGGTGCCGCAGGCCGTGCGCAGGGTGGTGCCGCCGCTGCTCAACGACTTCGTCTCGCTGCAGAAGGACACCGCGCTCGTCGCCACGATCGGTCCCCTGGAGGCGCTGCGGCAGGCGCAGATCCACGTCGCCAGCACCTTCAACTACACCCCCTACCTGGCGGCGGCGCTGCTGTTCATCCTGCTCACCATCCCCATGGCCCGCTTCACCGACTACCTGGCGGCCCGCTCGCAGCGGCGGCGGGGCCAGTGAGCGGGCGGACCGGGGCGTACGGCGGCAGCGTCCCGCCGCCCGGTGAGACGGCGGCGGCACGGGAGGAGAGAGCATGAGCCTGCTGTCCATCGAGGGCCTGTGGAAGAACTACCGCGGCCACAGCGTGCTGCGCGGCATCGACCTGGAGGTCGAGCCGCACGAGGTGGTCTGCCTGATCGGCGCCTCCGGCTCCGGGAAGTCCACCCTGCTGCGCTGCGTCAACCTGCTGGAGACAGCCGACGACGGCACGATCACCCTGGACGGCGTGGAGATCACCGACGCCAGGACCGACCCCGACGACGTGCGCAAGCGCATGGGCATCGTCTTCCAGGCGTTCAACCTGTTCCCGCACATGAGCGTGCTGGACAACATCACGCTGGCGCCGCGCAAGGTGCACAGGGTGGGTGCGAAGCAGGCCGAGGAGCAGGCCCGCGACCTGCTGGCCAGGTTCGGCCTGGCGGACAAGGCGGACGCCTATCCCGACCAGCTCTCCGGCGGCCAGCAGCAGCGCGCCGCGATCATCAGGGCCCTCGCCACCCGGCCCCGCCTGATGCTGCTCGACGAGGTCACCTCGGCCCTGGACCCGGCGCTGGTCAAGGAGGTCCTCGGGATCATCCGGGAGCTCAAGGAGGGCGGCATGACCATGGTCCTCACCACCCACGAGATGGGCTTCTGCCGCGAGATCGCCGACACCGTCTGCTTCCTCGACGGTGGCGTGCTGCTGGAGCGGGGCACCCCCGAGCAGATCTTCACCGATCCGCGCGAGCCCCGCACCAGGGAGTTCGTGCAGAGCGTGATCGACGCCCGGCGCCTGTGACCTCCTCCCGCTCCCGGCGGGCGTGCCGAGGTCTCAGCGGCGGTGCCTGCCACGGGACCCGGCCGCGGACCCGGTGCCGGGGCCGCCGGGAGGGCCGGACGGAGGGCCGGGCGGCCCTGGCGGGCCCGCCCACCCGTCCCCGGGACCGGAGGGACCGAAGGGGTAGCGCCCGGGGGGCGGCGGCGCGGGAGGCTCGGGGACGGGCCGCGCCGCCGCGGCGAGCACGCTGTTGCGCCTCCCGTACACCAGATAGACCAGGACGCCGAAGGCCATCCAGATGATGAAGTACAGCCAGGTGATGAGCTGCAGGTTCACCATGAGCCACAGGCAGGCGAGGATCGAGGCGATCGGCACGCCGGGAGACAGCGGGGTGCGAAAGCCCCGGGGCAGGTCCGGCATCGTCTGCCGCATCCTGACCACCCCGCCGGCCACGGCGATGAACACGAACAGGGCACCGATCACGACCAGCGGTTCGAGCGTCAGCACGTCCACGAACTCGGCCAGCAGGATCGCGAGGAAGCCGATGATCACCGTGACCCTCGTCGGGCTGCGGTAGCTGCGGTTGATCCTGGAGAGCGAGCGCGGGATCAGCCCGTCGCGCGCCATGGAGAACAGCACGCGGGTCAGGCCGACGAGCAGCACCAGCACGACGGTGGTGAGGCCGAGCACCGCCCCGATGTTGATGACGTGCACCATGAAGCCCTCGCCCGCCTCGCGGAAGGCGCTGGCGAGCGGCGCGTTCGCGGCGATCTTGTCGTACGGGGTCATCCCGATCATGATCACCGCGACCGCGATGTAGATGACCGTGGTGAGCACCAGCCCGCGGATGATGCCCCTCGGGATCGACCGCGGGGCGTCCTCGGACTCCTCGGCCGCGGTGGCCACGACGTCGAAGCCGATGTACGCGAAGGTGATGGCCGCCGAGGAGGCGAAGATGCCGAACCAGCCGAACGTGCCCGTCTGGCCGAGGAGGAGGCCGAGCAGCGGGGAGTCCAGGGCTTCCCCGGCCTTGCCCGCGGGCACCGCCGGCACCGGGATGGCCGCGAGGTTGCGCTGGTCGAAGTGGAGGGCGCCGACCACGATGACCGCGCCGACGGCCAGCAACTTGGCGATCACGATGACCCACAGGGTGCGCAGGCCGACGCGGGCGCCCAGGGCCACCACGGCCGTGAGGACCACCAGGATGAACAGCGTGAACAGGTCGAAGCCCGTGGTCTGGCCGACCATGCCCGCGATCACCTCGGGAAGGCGTACGCCGAGGTCGGTGAGCATCTGGGCGGCGTACAGGGACCAGGCACGGGCCACCGCGGCCGTGGCCAGCAGGAGTTCCAGGACCAGCGCCCAGCCCACGATCCAGGCCCAGACCTCGCCGAAGATGACGTAGGCGAAGGTGTAGGCGCTTCCCGAGCTCGGCATGGCGGAGGACAGCTCGGCGAAGCAGAAGGCCACGAGCAGGCTGGTGATTCCCGCGATCATGAAGGAGAGGATCACGCCCGGCCCGGCCATGGTCCCCGCCTGGCGGCCGGCGAGGCTGAAGATGCCCGCGCCGATCATGACACCGACGCCGAGGACGATGAGGTCCGCCCCGCGATAGACCGTGGGAAGGCCGTGGCGCGCACCGGTCAAACGGCTGGTGGCATGGCCCGGCGGCATGCGGCGAACGATCGACGAAGAAGCACCTTCGGGCACGACGTGACCAATCGTGGTGGGCTGATAACCCTATATTGTTGGACTCGTTTCACAGTGCCGCAGGGGAGTTGCGCCGGACAAGGGTTATCCGGTCACGTCGTGGACACCACAGTGTCACGCCGGGATCACCCGCCCGGTGGGCACCGTCCGTCACAGGTGGAACACCCGCCACCCCGGTGTCCGCCCGGTCGCTTCGACCGTTCCGGCTGTTCTGGCCATCTCGGCCGCTTCAGCTGCCGACCACCAGCCACGCCCTGCCGTACGCCCGCGTCGACAGGGTGACCAGCCGGGCCGCCATCCACAGCCCGAGCGCCAGCCAGAGCGCCACCAGGCCGCCGCCCCGCAGGTCCACCAGGAACGCGGCGGGCAGGTAGGCGATCGTCGTCCACACCCCCGCCCAGGCGAGGTAGCGCCGGTCTCCCGCGCCGATCAGCACGCCGTCCAGCACGAACACCACCCCGGCGAGGGGCTGCAGGACGGCCACCACCCAGAGCACGTCGAGCAGCTCCGCGGCGACGACGGGGCCGGCGTCGAACAGCGCCGGCACGAACGGCCTCGTCAGCACGATGAGGAGGCCGAGCAGCACGCCCGAGCCGACTCCCCAGACCACCATCCTCCAGGTCGCGCCGCGGGCTCCCGCCACGTCACCGGCACCCAGCGCGCGGCCGGTGATCGCCTGCCCGGCGATGGCGATCGCGTCCAGGGCGAACGCCATCAGGGTCCAGATCCTGATCGCGACGGTGTGCGCCTCGATCTGCTGCTCCCCCATGCGGGTGGCCGCGGCGGTCGCGACGGCCAGCACCAGCTGGAGGCAGGCCGTACGGATGATCAGGGCGATCCCGGCCGAGCCCGCCGCCCGCACGCCCGCGAGGTCGGGGCGGAACGGCGCGCGGTGCCGGACGAGGATCAGCAGGAGGTAGACGGCGGCGGCGAGCGTCTGGGCCAGCACCGTTCCCCAGGCCGAGCCCGCGATGCCCCAGCCCAGCCCCAGGACGAACACCACGTTGAGCACGGCGTTCAGCGCGAAGGCCCCCACCGAGACCAGCAGCGGGGTCGCGGTGTCCTGCATGCCGCGCAGCACGCCCGTGCCCGCGAGCACCAGCAGCATGGCGGGGACGCCCAGCAGACTGATCCGCAGGTAGGTCACCGCCTGCCGGGCGAGTTCGCCCTCGGCACCGAGCAGGTGGACCAGCGTGGGCGCCAGGGGCCAGACGACCACGATGATCGCCAGTCCCACCCCGGCGGCCAGCCAGAGGCCGTCCACCCCCTGCCGGAGCGCCCGCCCGGTCTCGCCCGCCCCGATCTGCCTGGCCACCGCCGCGGTCGTGCCGTACGCCAGGAACACGCACAGTCCCACCAGGAAGCTCAGCACCGTGCTCGCCACTCCCAGGGCGCCGAGCGCGGGGGCGGGCAGGCGGCCGACGACGACGGTGTCGGTCAGCAGGAACAGCGGCTCGGCCACCAGGGCCCCGAACGCGGGCAACGCCAGCCGCAGGATCTGCCTGTCATGATCGCGGCCTGACCCACCTGACCCACCTGACCCACCTGACCCACCTGACCCACCTGACCGGCCGGATTCAATGGACCCACCGGACCCAACGGACCCACTGGACTCACCGGGCTGATCGGATTCACCTGGCCGACCGGACCGGCCGGATCCACCGGACCGGCCGGGGCGAGGAGTAAGAGGCACCTGTCCATTGTGCCTCTTACCTCTGGATGGATCTCCAGCGGGATGAACCCGTCAGGGCATGCCATCCGGGGCGACTTTCGGCGTGTCACCCCAACTTTCTTTTCTCCACAGGCGGTGGATGACGTTTTCCCTGGTCAGAGGGTTATCCACAGTTGTGGACAAGAGTTATCCACAGTACTGTCCCCAGGGTGCCCACACCTCTGGGGAAGAAGTGCACAGCTTATCCACACCTCTGTCGACAGGCCGCGTTGCCAGCCGGGCGCGGAGCCGCGAAACTGTCACACCGATCGGCTACAAATAGAGATAACGTAACTGTGTTCGAAAGAGGGGGTGTGTGGTGAGCATCGCGGAGCCGCCGGTCTTCGAGCCGAGATTCGAGCGCACCCCACCGAACAACATCGAGGCCGAGCAGTCGGTCCTCGGCGGCATGCTGCTGTCCAAGGACGCCATCGCCGACGTGGTCGAGATCCTGCGGTCCGACGACTTCTACCGTCCGGCCCACCAGATCGTCTACGACATCATCACCGACCTCTACGGCCGTGGCGACCCCGCCGACGCCGTCACCATCCTCGACGAGCTGCAGAAGCGGGGCGAGGTCGCCAGGATCGGCGGCGGCGCCTACCTCCACACGCTGACCGCCGTCGTCCCGACCGCGGCCAACGCCGGTTACTACGCGAGGATCGTCCGCGAGCAGGCCATCCTCCGCCGCCTGATCGAGGCCGGCACCCGCATCGTCTCCTACGGCTACGGCGGTCAGGACGAGGAGGTCGACGACCTCGTCGACCGCGCCCAGGCGGAGATCTACAAGGTCACCGAGCGCCGCACCTCCGAGGACTACGTCCCGCTGGCCGACATCATGCCGGGAGCCCTCGACGAGCTGGAGGCCATCGGCGGCCGGAGCGGCCAGATGGTCGGGGTCCCCACCGGCTTCCAGGACCTCGACTCCCTCACCAACGGCCTGCACCCCGGCCAGATGATCGTCGTGGCGGCCCGTCCCGCCATTGGCAAATCAACTTTGGGGCTGGATTTCGCGAGATCTGCCGCTATCAAGCACGGTATGACCACTGTCGTGTTCTCGTTGGAAATGTCGCGTAATGAGATCACGATGCGTCTGCTGTCGGCCGAGGCACGGGTGGCCCTGCACGCCATGCGATCGGGCACGATGACCGACGACGACTGGGCCAAGCTGGCCCGGCGGATGGGCGAGGTGGCCGAGGCCCCGCTGTTCATCGACGACTCGCCCAACATGTCGATGATGGAGATCAGGGCCAAGTGCCGCCGTCTCAAGCAGCGCAACGACCTGCGGTTCGTCATCATCGACTACCTGCAGCTGATGTCCTCGCCGAAGAAGACCGAGAGCCGCCAGAACGAGGTCTCCGAGATCTCCCGGGCCATCAAGCTCCTCGCCAAGGAGCTGGAGGTCCCGGTGATCGCGATCTCCCAGCTCAACCGTGGTCCCGAGCAGCGGACGGACAAGCGGCCCATGGTCAGCGACCTGCGCGAATCCGGAAGTATCGAGCAGGATGCCGACATGGTCATCCTGTTGCACCGGGAGGACGCCTACGAGCGCGAGTCGCCCAGGGCGGGCGAGGCCGACCTGATCGTGGCCAAGCACCGTAACGGCCCCACCGCCACGGTCACCGTGGCCTTCCAGGGCCACTACAGCCGTTTCGTCGACATGGCCCCTCACTAGGTCGCACGCATGGGGTCCCGCGTCGCCGTTGTCGTGGCCGACGACGCGGCCCGTGTGCCCGGCCGTCGGGTGCGTCACGCGGGCCCGCCCGCCAGGGCGCCCCGGCGGTCCGAGGCACCGATCCCCCACCGGTTTCCCCAGGTGTGTTCTCCCGGCTTGACGTGAACCATGGTTGAGGTACGAACCTGTTCACACGGCGCCGCGAGGGCGCGGACAAGCCCACTGTGACCAGCGGAGGACCGTCATGCCCGAAGAGCCGATCCGGCTAGCGGTGATCGTCGGCAGCGTCCGGGAAGGCCGGTTCGGCCCGACCGTGGCGGAGTGGTTCGCGGGCCGGGCCCGCCGGCACGGGAGCCTGGACGTCGACGTCGTCGACCTGGCCGAGACTCCCCTGCCGATGGCGTTGCCCCGTTTCGGGGCCGCGCCGGACGCGGAGGCGTCGCGAGCCCTGGGGGTCCTGACACCGCGCCTGGCCAGGGCCGACGCGTTCGCCGTCGTGACGCCCGAGTACAACCACAGCTTCCCCGCCTCGTTGAAGAACGCCATCGACTGGCACAACCGGCAGTGGCACGCCAAGCCGGTCGGTTTCATCTCCTACGGTGGCATCTCCGGCGGCCTGCGGGCGGTCGAGCAGCTCCGTCTGGTCTTCGCCGAGCTGCACGCGGTCACCGTTCGCGACACCGTCAGCTTCCACGGCGCCTGGAAGCACTTCGACGAGGAGGGGGCGCCGACCAGCCCGCAGAGCTGTGACGGCGCGGCCGCGATCCTGCTCGACCAGCTGACCTGGTGGGCGCGGACGCTGCGCGAGGGCAGGACCGCCCGCCCCTACACCACCTGACCCGGGGGACCCTTCGAAGAGGATCCCTCAGGAGGCCGCACGGTGGAACCGGCACCCGCCTTCCAAGGAGCCCCGGCGGATCAGGGGATCAGAACGATCTTCCCGGTGGTGCGGCGGGTCGACAGGAGCTCGTGTGCCTTGGCCACCTCGGCCAGCGGCAGCACCTGGTCCAGGTGCACCCTGAGGCGGCCCGCCTCCGCCAGGGCCGTCAGCCGCGACAGGTCGGCCGCCGAGGGGCGCACGCTCACCACCGCCAGCCGTACGCCCAGCTCGGCCGCGCGTTTTCGCGTGATGCCGAGGTTGCCTCCCAGCGCCCCGACGAGCAGGCCGCCGGGCCTGAGCGCCGCGGCGGAACGTTCCCCGTACTCGCCGCCCACCAGGTCGAGCACCACGTCCACCGGCTCGGTCTCCGTGACGAAGTCGGCGGCGGTGTGGTCGACCAGGGTGTGCGCGCCGAGCTCGCGCAGGAGGTCGTGCTTGGCGCTCCGGGCGGTACCGGTGACGTGGGCCCCGAGAGACGCGGCGAGCTGGACGGCGAGGTGGCCGACCCCGCCTCCGGCGGCGTGGACGAGGACCCGCTGCCCCTCGGCGAGGCGGGCGATGCCGACCAGCGCCTGCCAGGCGGTCAGCCCGGCCAGCGGGAGCCCTCCCGCCTGCTCCACGGTCAGCGCGGCGGGTCTGTGGACGATCTCGTTGGGTGAGGCGAGCACGTAGTCGGCGTAGGCGTTGCCGGCGCCGGGGAAGGCGAGCAGACCCAGCACCTCGTCGCCGGGGGCGAACGCGGACACGCCGGGCCCGGTGGACTCGACCGTGCCCGCGACGTCCCAGCCGAGGGTGAAGGGCGGCGGGCCGAGCAACGGGAGGAGGCCGGAGCGGACCGCCCCGTCGACCGGGTTGACCCCGGCGGCCCCGACCCTGATCAGGACCTGCCCGTGGTCCGGTTCCGGCCGGTCGACCTCGGCGACACCGAGTACGGAAGGGGCGCCGACGGCGGACTGGGTGATGACGCGCATCGTGATCTCCTCGGAGGGGAAGCTCTTCGGGACCAATCGTCGGCGACACCGGTATCTCTCTGGAAGAAGGCACCTTTTGGAGATATAGGTACCCTATGGAAACTACTTCTGGCCTGCGAGAGCACGGCGCAGCCAACGCGTACCTGCGGGAGTGCGGCTCGCGGAAGGTTCTGGAGGCGATCGCCAACAAGTGGACCTGCCTGCTGGTGGACGCCCTGCGGGACGGCCCGGTCCGGTTCGGCGTGCTCCGCCGCAGGGTGGACGGGATCACCCAGAAGAGCCTCACCCAGACCTTGCGGAACATGGAACGCGACGGGATGGTGACCCGCACCGTCTACCCGACGATTCCGCCCCGGGTGGAGTACGAGCTCAGCGCGCTGGGACACAGCGTGGTCACGCTGATGAAGGGCATCAAGAGCTGGTCGGAGGAGCACGTGCCCGAGATCATGGCCGCTCGCGAGCGCTACGACCTCCGCGCGGCGGAGGAACCCAGACCCGTCCAGACGCTCTGAACGGGCCCGGACGCCTCCACCCGGCCGTCACACGCGACGGCGCCCGCCACCCGGAGTGGTGTTCCAGGTGGCGGGCGCCGTCGTCTCCGGGGTCACGGGTGGCCGGTGGCCGCCGTGGATCCCCTCCGCGTCCGGACGTTCACAGCCGCCGCGTGATCCCCGGACGCCGGTTTACCAGCCGCTGCCGGACCGGTAGAGCTGGCCGCGCACCGCGCCGCCGCCGAACTCGGTGGTGTGCAGGTTGGTGTACCAGTTCTTCGGGTTCTTCTTGATGCCCCGGGCGATGTCGGACTTCACCGACGCGGTGCCGGCGATGCCGGTGACGCCCTTGGGCAGGCCGTTCGCGTCGGCGAAGAAGTCGATCACGACATCGCCGTTCTTGCCCTTCTTGCCACGGTGGATGTGCCCGTTGGTGGGAGCGGCGAGCTTCTCCCAGATGGTGGCGTAGTAGACCTTGGAGCCCTTGATGCCGACCAGCCACTCGGCGCGGCCGTTCGGGTCGCCGACCTTCTTGCCGGGGGCCGGGACCTCCTGGCGGCCGTCGGCGTTGGAGTGGTAGATGGGGTGGACGCCGCTGGCCAGCACGTTGGCCAGGTTGGTCGGGCTGATCCGGTGCATCTGGGCGCGCACCGCGCCACCCGGGAACTCGGCGGTGTGCAGGTTGAGGTACCAGTTCTTCGGGTTCTTCTTGATCCCGGACAGCAGGCCACGGTCGTTGATCCTGACGCTGCCGAGGATGGCCTTGCTGCCGCCGGGCAGGGCCTCCATGAAGAAGCCGACCTTCACGTCGCCGTTCTTGCCGGCCTTGCCCTGGTGGATGTGGAAGGCGGTGGGGGTGTCCGTCCCCTGCCACCGTACGGCGTAGGAGACCTCGTTGCCGCGGATGCGGACGATGGCGATGGCCTTGCCGTCCTTGTCGCCGACGGCGGGACCGCCGCTGACCGGCACCTCGTTCTTCCCGACCAGGGTGCCCGCGAAGTAGGCGTCCGCTGTGCTCGCGGTATCGGACCGCGTGACCGTGCCTGTGCCCGCCTGTGCGACCGGGGCGAGGGCCGCGGAGAGCAGGGCCGCGGTGACGGCCACGCCGGAGACGGTGAGGGTGCGCTTGGACATCGTGAACCTCTCGTAGCTGTGAGGGAGCTGCTGTGTTCTTCAGCCGGTTGTACGGAGCCACGGCCACAGAAGGTTCAATTTTCAAGTACGTAAAAATACACACGGGAAAACGGCTCCCGAAGGGCTTTCCCGCTCCGTGGGAGGGCTAGGATGCCTCGCTCAGACCATGACGGTGAGCAGCGTGTCGCCGCCGGTCGTGCGCACCTCGAAGTGGTCTATCCCGGCCGGCTCCCACGCGACCCCGCCGTGCACGTAGAGCGGTTCGGGGGAGCCGGGAACCCCGTAGCCCTTCTCGGGCACCGCCCATCCGGTGACCACGCGCCGCTCGCCCGCCGGGGAGACGGCGATCAGCTCGCACTCCAGCGGCCCCTTGACGCCCTTGAGCTCCAGGGCGGCGTGGGTGCCCCAGCCCTTCGTCTCCAGCACCAGGCCGCCGGTGACACCGGAGGCGCCCGTGCCCGCGAGCGGAGTGCCGGACCGGTAGGCGTCCTCGGCGGGGCCGTGCGCGGAGTGGCCGACGGGGACGGTCCCGCTCTCGCCGGAGATCGCGGTGCCCGCCGCGATTCCACCGGCGACCAGGGTGACGGCCGCGGCGGCGCCGATCACGAACGTGCCCCTGCGGGCGCGCCGATCGGCCGCCTTGCGGCGGCGCAGCAGGCTGACCACCTCGGCGGGGCCCCGGTCGCCGCCGCCGGTGTCGTCGCGCTCGTTCCCCAGGGGCGCGATGCCGGCGAGCGCGCCCGCCACCCCGGACAGCTCCTGGAGCTCTGCGGTGCAGGCCGGGCACGTGGCCAGGTGGGCCGCGAAAGCCGTCCGGTCGGGCTCCTCGAGGATGCCCAGGGCGTACGCGCCCACGTCGGTGTGCTCCACCCGCGAGGTCATGCCGTCACCCCTCTCTCCTCCAGGGCGACGCGGAGGGCCCGGAGAGCGTAGTACGCCCTCGACTTCACCGTACCCACCGGGATGCCGAGCGCCTCGGCGGCGTCGTTCACCGACCGGTCGCGCAGGACCGTCTCGTTGAGGATCTCGCGGTGGGCGGGGGACAGCGAGCTGAGCGCGTCCGACACGACGACCTGTCGCAAGAGGTCTTCCATCTGATCGGGCATGGTCACACTCTCCAGCGGTGCCTCACCCGCCTCGTGGGGACGCGCGTCCCTGCGACGCCGGTCGTCGATCACGATATGCCTGGCGACCGTCGCCAGCCAGGGCATCAGGGACGACGCGTCGGCGTCGAACCGGTCCGCGCTGCGCCACGCGCGGACCATGGTCTCCTGCACCACGTCCTCGGCCCACTGCACGTCGCCACGGGTGAGCCGTACGACGAAGGAGAGCAGCGGCCGGTGGTACGCCCGGTACAGCTCCGCGACGATCAGCTCGTCGTCGGGGGTGTCGACCGGTCGCAGGCGGCGGGACCGGCTCGGCCGGTCACCGGGCCGGGAAGAGGCGTTCACGTCGGGGTTCTCTCCGGGAAAATCGGCCGGCGGGGAAGGGCAGGCGCCCTGCCGCGTCATCACGCGCGTCCCGCGGTTCGCACCGAGCGGTCGTGACCGGTGCGCGGGACGGTGTCGCCCGCCTCGTCGTGGGCGCGGATGCCGGGTGGCGGTTCCGCGATCACAGCGGTGCCCGCTGGAGCGGGCCGCCGCGAGGCGTTCACGATCACGCTGTGCCCTCCGGGGGTCGGCCGCCGAACATTTTTCCGGTGTCGGCAAGCAGTACGGCGCCGGATCCTGGAGGGTTCACCAGATCGCGTGGATTTTCGATTATCAGCCGGACTAGCTTCTCATAAGAGGAAAATCAGTCTAATTCCGGGCATGGAACACTCCTCGAACCGGCGAGCCACCATGGCGTCCCCGGCCGGACACAGCGGGAACGGGGGTGCGGTACCGGTTGTCGTACGGGGGCGCGGGACCGGTCGTCGTGCGGAGTACGGGAGAGCGGCATCGGTCGTCGTGCGGACCTCGGGAGAGCGGCATCGGTCGTCGTGCGGACCTCGGGTGACCGGTCTCGCGAGGCGTGCCGCCCGGGCCGCGGCACGCCGTGAGGGCGGGCCGCGGCGATGTCACGGGACCGGGCGGACGTGGGTGACGAGGCGGCCGCCGTCGAAGACGTGCAGGGCGATCTGCGGCGGCAGGTCGTAGTCGACGGGAACCGGGACGTCGAGCTCGCGGGGGAGCCGCAACGTGGAGACGACCCCCGGGGCGACCGACAGCGGCAGGCCCGCGAAGGTGGTGCTCGCCGCGGTGTGGGCGTGACCGGTGATGACGGCCACCACCTGCGGGTGCCGCCGCACGAGCGTCTCCAGCCGCTCCGGGTTCCGCAGCCGGATCGAGTCCACGTACGGGGTGCCCAGCGACACCGGCGGGTGGTGCATGCCGACGATGGCCGGGGTGTCCGGGGCCTCGGTGAGCACGCCGTTCAGCCAGGTGACCGTCTCGTCCTCCAGGAAGCCCTCCGGCCGCCCGGGGACGCTGGAGTCGCACAGCGCGACGGTGAGCCCGTCGAGCCTGAGGACCTGGTTGACCGGCCCGTCACCGTCCTCGTCGAGGTCGAGCAGCGCCTTGCGGAACGCCGAGCGGGCGTCGTGGTTACCCGGGCAGATGATCGTCGGATAGCGCGTGGTCAGCAGCTCGCGCGCGATCTCGTACTCCTCGATCAGGCCGTTGTCGGCGATGTCGCCGGTCACCACGACCGCGTCCAGGGGACCGGACAGGTTCTCCAGGTGCCGCATGACGGATCGGGTCCTGTCGATGCTGCGGGGGGAACCGTCGATATGGACGTCACTCACGTGCGCCAGGATCAGCATCAATCAAGAGTGACATATCAGGCTTCCCGCCGCCGGGCATCCGGGACGGAGGGCGGGAACGCACCGGGCGAAGCGGGCCGGTGTGAGCGGGAGAGCCGAACGGGCCGGGCCACGGACCTCGGGCCGGGCGGTGAACCGGGCAGGAGTGATGCCGGTACTCAGGTGGTGAGCCGGGCGGGAAACAGACATCCCGCCAGGTGGTGAGCCGGGCGGGAAACAGACATCCCGCCAGGTGGTGAACCGGGCGGGAGCGATGCGGGTCGGGAGGAGGCCCGGGGACGGTCCCCGGACAGCCGAAAGAGCCGGGGCCCGTCCCTGCCCCTCGTGAGGGACGGGCCCCGGCGGATCGGAGGCCGCACCGGCTACTCCCAACGGAAGACCCGCGCCGCCAGTCCGACCGTGACCAGCACGGTCACCGCCATCACCACCAGGTGCAGCGGCTGCGGCGCGTGCCCCGCCCACGTGTCGCGGAGCGCGTCGGCGAACGGCGCCATCGGCAGGAAGTCACCGATCCGCCGCACCAGCTCGGGCATGAGGTCCCGGGGGATCCACATCCCTGCCATGAACATCAGCGGGAACATCAGCAGCGAGCCGATGCCCGGCGCCACCTTCGCGTTGGGCGCCACCGCGGCGATCAGCAGCCCCAGGCCCAGCAGCGAGGCCGTGCCGAGCACGAACACCCCCGCGAAGGCGAGCGGGCTCCTGGGCGGGACCGCGCCGAGGACGAGATAGCCCAGGCCGACCAGGAGGAGGGTGCCGACGATCGCCACCGCGAGGTTGTTGACGATCTGGGCGACGAGCAGCCGGACCGGGTTGACCGGGGTGGTGGACATCCGGCGCAGCACGCCGCTCTCCCGGTAGGTCACCAGCGTCGCGGGCAGGACGGTCAGCGCCATCGTCACCACCGCCAGGATCACCATCATGGCGGGCAGCTGGGTGTCGATGACCCGTTCCCCGCCCAGCTCCGGGACCTTCTCCTGGTAGCTGGGGATCTGCCCGAGCGCGAGCAGGAGGACGAGCGGCAGCATTATCGAGAAGATCGGGCCGCCCGGGTCCCGCAGGAAGAGCTTGGCCTCGATCAGGAGCATCTTGTTCATGATGAGATCTTCTTTCCGGTGAGGCTGAGGAAGGCGTCGTCGAGGGTGGCCTGCTCCACGCGCAGGTCGGTGGGCACGACACCCGCGGCGGACAGGACGGTCGTGATCGCGAGGAGCAGGTTGCCGGTACCGGTGACCGCGACCTGCCCGCCGCTGCGGCTCACCCCGGTCACCTCGGGCAGGGCCTTGAGCCGGGAGTCGTCGAGCGGCCCGGACGGCCGGAACCTGATGGTCTGCTGCCCGCCGACCTTGGCGATCAGGCCGGACGGGCTGTCCATCGCGACCACCCGGCCGGAGTCGATCAGGGCGAGCCGGTCGCAGAGCCGCTCGGCCTCCTCCATGAAGTGGGTGACGAGCAGGATCGTCACGCCGTCCTCGCGGATCCGCTCGATGAGGTCCCAGGTGTCGCGGCGGGCCTGGGGGTCCAGGCCGGTGGTGAGCTCGTCCAGGATCGCCACGCGAGGGGAGCCGATCAGCGCCAGCGCGATCGAGAGCCGCTGCTGCTGGCCGCCGGAGAGCTTGCCGTAGGGGGTGTCGCGCTTGTCGGAGAGCCCGACCCGCTCCAGCAGCTCCACCCAGTTCGCCGGCTTGCGGTAGAAGGAGGCGTACAGGTCGAGCGCCTCCCACACCTTGAGCTTCTCCGGCAGCGTGGAGCTCTGCAGCTGGACTCCCAGCCGCTCCTTGAGCTCGGTGCGGTGCAGGCCTCCGAGCACGCTGACGGTGCCGGAGTCGGGGACGCGCAGACCGGCGACGCACTCCACGGTGGTCGTCTTGCCGGCGCCGTTGGGGCCGAGAACGCCGAAGATCTCGCCCTCTTCGACGGTGAACGAGACGTCGTCCACCGCCAGTTGGTCGCGGTACTGCTTGCGGAGGTTGCTGACCTCGATGACCTTCATGCTCAACGACGCTACGAGCCGCGCCGCACGCGGAGAATCCGTCTACATCCCCGACGGGAACGGGCCAGGCACCCTGCGGGGGTGTGGCTACCTCCACCCCTCCGCGGCGTCCGCCACCACTGGGCACGCCCGGCCGGATCGTCGACACTTGGGCCATGAGGACATACGCGGTGGCGGTGGGAAGGGCGCTGGCCCTGGGCGCGGCGGCGCTGGTGGACGTCGTCCTGGTGGTGGTGACCCTGGTCGGGTTCGTGCTGGCGTTCGGCCTGGGGATGGTCTTCATGTTCCCCCCCACGGCCCTGCTGATCCGGCACCGCACCGGGCTCGCCCGGAGGTTGAACGACACGTGGTTCGGGACCGCCGTGCCGGCGCCCTACCTGCCCCCGCCGCTGCCGACCCGGCCCCAGCCCGACGGCTGGTACCGCCACGAGCGCCAGCTCTACAAGACGCCGAAGTGGCCCGACTGGAACAACCGCTGGAAGTGGATCGTCGGCGACCCCGCGACCTGGCGGGACGGGCTCTGGCTCTTCCTCAACCCGGTGGTCGTCTTCACCCTCCCGCTGCTGCCCCTCACCCTGGCCGGATGCGCCGTCCTGGCGGCGTGGTCCACCGCCCCGCTGCCGCTGTCCCTGGCCCTGGGATGCGCCTCGGCCGCCGCGCTGGCCGCGACGCCGCGCCTGCTGCGGGCGTACGCGTGGTGGAACCACCTGCTGCTGTCCCCCACGGCCAGGTCCGTGCTCGCGGCACGGGTCCAGCGCCTCGACCAGGCGCGCCTGGCGACGGTCGACTCGCAGGCCTCCGAGCTGCGGCGGATCGAGCGCGACCTGCACGACGGGGCGCAGGCGAGGCTCGTCGCGATGGGTATGACGCTCGGCGCGGTCGAGGAGCTGATGGACAGGGACCCGGCGGCGGCCAAGGCGCTGCTCGGCAAGGTCAGGGAGGCATCCTCCACGGCGCTCGTCGAGCTGCGAGACCTCGTCAAGGGCATCCACCCGCCGGTCCTGGCCGAGCGCGGCCTCGGCGACGCCGTGCGCGCCCTGGCGCTGGACAGCCCGCTGAAGGTCACGGTCACCGTGGACCTGGACACCCGCCCCGACTCGCCCGTGGAGTCGGCCGCCTACTTCTCGATCAGCGAGCTCCTCACCAACGCGGCCCGCCACGGCGGCGCCGAGCGGGTGTGGATCGACATCAGCAGCAGCGACCACGCGCTGCGCGTGGTGGTCACCGACGACGGCTCGGGCGGCGCCGACCCGTCCCTGGGCAGCGGCCTGCACGGTATCGAGCGCAGGCTCGCGGCCTTCGACGGGGTGCTCGCCGTCAACAGCCCGCGGGGCGGGCCGACCACCGCCACGTTCGACCTGCCCAACGCCCTGAGGGAGAAGAGCCCGGACTGCACGCCGTCCCTGCCGCGCGGCAAGGCCGCCATCGTCGGGATCTGCTGGGGGATCGGCTGGCTCCCGCTCTTCCCGCAGGGACTGGTGACGATGGTCATGAAGATCATCGACGTCGAGAACCGCAGCTGGTTCCTCGCCCTCTACCTGCCCGAGCTCCTGCAGTGGCCGCTGATCGTCTTCAACATCCTCCTGGGCCTGTCCATGTACGCCGCGGGCATGCTCATCCCCGTCATGCACGCCCGCCAGCAGCGGCTGGCGGAGGTCCTGCCGACCCGCCTATGGTTGGGCCGGTGAGCCCGAGAGTCGTCATCGCCGAAGACCTGTACCTCCTGCGCGACGGCCTGGTCCACCTGCTCCAGGCACACGGCTTCGAGGTGGTGGCCGCCGTGGAGTCGGGGCCCGAGCTGCTGGAGGCGCTGACCGGCCTGCGGCCCGACGTGGCGGTGGTCGACGTACGCCTCCCGCCGACGTTCACCGACGAGGGGCTCCAGGCGGCGCTGGCGGCGCGCCGGGCCGTTCCCGGCCTCCCGGTGCTCGTGCTCTCCCAGCACGTCGAGCAGCTGTACGCACGAGAGCTCCTGGCCGACGGCACGGGGGCGATCGGCTATCTCCTCAAGGACCGGGTCTTCAACGCCGAGCAGTTCGTCGACGCGGTCCGCCGGGTCGCCGGGGGCGGCACCGCGATGGACCCCGAGGTGATCGCCAAGTTGCTGGTCAGCACCGCACGGCACCAGCCGCTCGGCGCGCTGACCCCGCGCGAGCGTGAGGTGCTGGAGCTGATGGCCGAGGGCCGCTCCAACGCGGCCATCTCCCAGCGCCTGTTCCTCAGCGAGAGCGCGGTCGGCAAGCACACGGCCAGCATCTTCGGCAAGCTCGACCTCGCCCCCTCAGACGACGACAACCGCCGCGTGCTCGCCGTCCTGACCTACCTCAACGCCGCCCGCGGCTGACAGGCGCCCGACGCCGCTCGCGGCTGGCGCTCATCGCGCCCTTTTCCCGGCCGCGTAACGGTTCTGTCGGTCTCAGCGGATAACGTGCTGTTGGAGTACGGCTTCCGCGCGTGGGGTGCCGTTCGGGACGAAGGGATGATCAGGTGAAGTTCCGGGTTAACCGTGATGTCCTGGCCGACGCGGTGGCCTGGGTGGCCCGGGTGCTGCCGAACCGGCCGGCCATCCCCGTGCTCTCCGGGCTGCTCCTGGAGGCCGACGACGGAGACCTCGTGCTGTCGGCCTTCGACTACGACGTCTCCGCCCGCGTCTCGGTCGACGCGGTCGTGGCCGAGCCCGGCCGGGTGCTGATCCCGGGCCGGATCCTCGCGGAGATCACCCGCAGCCTGCCCGGCGAGGTGGTGGAGGTGCTCACCAGCGGTTCCGAGGCGGTCCTGACATGCGGAAGCGCGGAGTTCGGCCTGCTGACCATGCCGGTCGAGGACTTCCCGTCCCTCCCCGAGATGCCGCCGAAGGTCGGCGCGGTCGGCGGTGTGGTCTTCGCGAGCGCGGTCAATCAGGTGGCCCCGGCGGCCAGCCGCGACGAGAGCCTGCCCATGCTGACCGGCATCCGGGTCGACATCTCCGGCGACGACGTGACCATGGCCGCCACCGACCGCTACCGCATCGCGGCCAGGGAGTTCGGCTGGCGTCCCGAGGAGGCCGGTGCCACGGCCGCCGCGATGGTGCCCGCGCGGGTGCTCGTCGACGTGGCCAGGTCGCTGCGCGGCGGCGAGGTGTCGGTGGCGCTGGGCGACGGCGTGGCCGGTTTCGAGAGTGTCGGCCGGGCCACCACGGTCCGCCTGCTCGACGAGCAGTTCATCGACTACCGCTCGCGGCTGACCGACGACTGGTCGATCCGGGCCGACCTGCCGGTGGCGCCGTTCATCGACGCGATCAAGCGGGTGGCACTGGTCGCCGAGCGCAACACCGCGATCCGGCTCTCCTTCGTCCAGGGGCAGGTCCTCATCCAGGCGGGCGGCGGTGACATCGGCCGGGGCACCGAGGTCGTCGACGCCGAGCTGTCCGGCGGCGACATCCAGATCGCCTTCCAGTCGCAGTTCCTGCTCGACGGCCTGAGCGGGGTCGAGACCGAGCTCGTCCGGCTCAACATGGAGTCGCCGAGCCGCCCGGCCCTCATCACGGAGGTCCCCGGCGACGCCGCCCCCTCCTTCCGCTACCTCGTGATGTCCCTGCGCCTGACCTGACTTCTCATGACGTGGGGCCCCCCCCCCCGCCCGGGGGGGGGGGCCCCCGCGGGGGGGGGGGGGGCAGGGGAGGGTGAGTGAGAGAGCTGCAGCTACACCCGCACGGC